>DATKVN010000096.1 GCA_035530055.1 bacterium
AGGATAGAGATGGGGATGGAATTTTAGATAAGGATGGGAGACCATTCAGTTTTACCCTTATGACCAATCAGGGTAACAAGATGCGCCAGCTTTGTGCTACTATTATCCAGTCTAACCTTAAACAGGTGGGCATCCAGGTAAAAATTCGTATTTTGGAATGGGCTTCCTTCATTCATCAGTATATTGACAAGAAGAATTTTGATGCGGTAATTCTTGGTTGGAGTCTTTCCCGAGATCCTGATCAGTATTCTATTTGGCACTCATCCCAGATCAAGGAGGGGCAGTACAATTTCGTTTCCTATAGTAACCCGGAAGTCGACCGCCTGTTAGTGGAAGGACGGCGTACTTTCGATATGGAGAAGAGAAAAGAAATCTATCATAAGATTCATGCCATTTTAGCTGAAGAGCAACCCTATACTTACTTATATGTGGCTGATGCCCTTCCTGTAGTCCATAAGAGGTTCCATGGTATTGAAGTTGCTCCTGCAGGCATTGGCTATAACTTCATCAAATGGTATGTGCCCAAAAACCAACAGAAATACACTCGATGATGCAATTATGAGTTATGAATTATAAAAGATAATGCATTGTAGGCACAGATTCAAGGGGTGGGGAAGGGGTAGAGTAGAGGAAAGCTAAAGGTTAGAAAAAATTTTCCCGGGAAGATAAACAATTTATCTCCCGGGATTTTTTTATGTTGTTGCCTAGCGCTCTTGGACATAATTGTAGTGTAGCCCTTTATGGGCGTAATTTTTACCCCGTTGTAATGGGGCTTACGGGGACAAGCCCCTACACTACCTCCATTGACGCGGAGCTGGCGCTCTGCTACTCCTTTATTACTTTCATTTTTTGCTTGACAAAATAACAAAGTTGGTATATAATCTTTGTCACAGTGGGGAAAAGTGGTGTAAGGTGGTGAAAAGGTGTTAATTGGACAATATCGCCATTCTTTAGATGGAAAAAACCGGCTGTTCATTCCTGCCAGGCTCCGTCAAAACGTAAGAAAGTTTATTATCACTTCTGGGTTGGAAGGTTGTCTATTTGTTTACACTCCCGAAAATTGGAGAAAAATTACAGAAAGGCTAAAAACTCTTCCTTTAACTAAAGCCGACGCCCGTAAGTTTTTACGCACTTTCCTTTCCGGAGCAAACGAATGTCCTGTGGATGACCAAGGAAGGATACTGATTCCTAAGACTCTATGTAATTACGCAAACATAAGAAAAGAGGTAATAGTGGTAGGAGTGTTAGATCGCATAGAGATTTGGTCAAAAAGCAACTGGGAACGTTACCAGAAGGAAGCCGAAAAGCAGTTTGTTGAGGTAGCTGAAAAATTGGTTGACCTTGGAATCTGACACCCTCTTTCAAACGCTCCGATGAATCGGAGCTACTCCTTAACGCAGGCTGAAGCCTGCGACTACCAAATTACACAGTGGAAAAATCAAGACATATTCCAGTCTTAGTTGATGAGGTGATAGATAACCTTAATTGTCTGAGAGGAGGAATCTACGTAGATTCTACTCTGGGCGAAGGTGGTCACGCTCAAAGGATACTGGAGGTAATCTTGCCAGGTGGACTCCTGATCGGAATCGATCAGGATGGAGAAGCGATAAGAAGAGCAAAGGAAAATCTTAAAAAATATAAAGAAAACTTGCTCACTTTTGAGAGAGCCTTTTCTGAAATTGGAACTATCCTGGAGTCATTGAGAATCAAAGAAGTTGATGGCATTCTATTTGACCTGGGTTTGTCGAGCTTGCAACTGCAAGACGCCACCAGGGGTTTTAGTTTTCAAAAGGACGGACCTTTAGATATGCGAATGTCAGAAAGCACGAGATTGACTGCGGGATATCTTTTGAACACTCTTTCTTTCGATGAACTTGTAGAGATTTTATATAAATATGGAGAGGAACGGTGGGCTAAACGAATTGTGAGGAGAGCGGTTGAATCCCGACGAAAGGGGCCTGTTGAGACTACTTTTCAGTTAGTAGAAATCATTAAGAGAGCAATCCCCCGTTCAGCCTGGCCCAGAAGGATTCACGTGGCTACCAGGACTTTCCAGGCGTTAAGAATAGCAGTAAATGATGAGTTAATGGTTTTGGAGAGGACACTTCCCCAGGCCGCAGGGTTTCTAAAAAAGGGTGGAAGGATTTGTGTTATTTCTTACCATTCTTTGGAGGATAGAATCGTCAAGAATTTCTTTCGGGAATATAGAAAACAGGGCTTGAAGGCAGTTTTTCCTAAACCAGTTACTCCCACAAGAGAAGAACTTCAAATAAATCCACGTTGCAGAAGCGCAAAATTGCGGGTAGGGGAAAAATAGGTCCCCCCTCACCCTAGCCCTCTTTCCAGAGGGGAGAGGGGAAAAGAGAGAGGAAGAAAGAATAATGGGGATAGAAAAGAGAAGACATCCTAAAAAATATTACTTTTTACTTTTTATTAGTGGGCTGTTGATTTTCCTATTCTATGTCTGGGAATGTGCAGAAGTAATCACGCTTAGTTATCAGATTAACGAATTAAAGAGAGAACTCAGGTTGTTGGAAAATAAAAATCGCGACATAAAAACAAAATTGCACCACTATACTAATCTCGCAAATATTGATAAGATTGCGCAAGAAGAGAAAGAGATGGTTTTTCCTCAGCATGAAAATATCCTTTTCCTAGAGGTAAATTTTAAACAAAATAGAACTTCAACAAATAAAGCTTTTTTTATTGCCCGGGAGGATTCAAAAGGTGCCTCGAAAAACTCGCATTATTAGTTCTATGTTGATAGTGATTTTTACTCTTATCGTATTGGAAATTAGATTGTATTATATCCAGATTGTTAGCCATCATCATTACCGGAAGATGGCGGATAAGCAATCTTTCTCGGTTAGACAAGCCAATTTCAAAAGGGGCACGATCTATGACCGTAATGGGAAGGAACTGGCAATAGAATTTGAAGTTAGTTCGGTTTATGCCATTCCTTCTTTTATTTCTAATCCGGAAGAGACAGCCAGAAAGTTAGCTCCTTTACTCCATATGAGCGAGAAGGCGATTCGCAAAAAACTGGAAACCTCCAATTCATTCGTCTGGTTAAGGCGCAAAATCGATACCAAAATTGCAGAAAAGATTAAAGGTTTGCATTTTAAAGGAATCAAGTTTATAAGCGAAGGCAAAAGGTTCTATCCAGAAAATGAGTTAGCTAGCCAGGTAATCGGTTTAGCCGGTCTAGATAATCAAGGTCTATCGGGAATTGAGAATTTCTTTGACAGAACCCTAAGAAGAAAAACTAAAAAGACTATAAGAAGAAAAGATGGTTTTGGTAGGGAAGTAATCGCTGCCGACACTGCTTATCGGTCAGAAGTAAGTGGATGCGGTGTAGTTACCACAATCGATAGAGTAATCCAATACATTGCGGAAGTAGAGTTGAGAAAGGCTTACAACGAGACTAAAGCCAAACTGGCCACAATCATTGTTCAAGATTCTAAAACCGGAGAGCTCTTAGCCTTAGCTAACTTTCCATCTTTTAATGGAAATAGCTTTTCTCCGGGGAAATACAAGTACTTAAAGAATCCTGCGATCTCCAATATCTTTGAGCCGGGGTCTACTTTTAAACCAATAGTAGCTGCAGCATTATTGGAAGAGAACCTCGTCACATTGGAAGATCGTTTTTATTGTGAGGAAGGAGTCTACTTATTCAACGGGCTTCCTATTCGAGACCACGAAGGTGAGGGCTGGCTTACTTTTATCCAGGTTCTTGAAAAATCGTCCAACATCGGAATGGCTAAAGCTGGGCAACTGTTAGGGAAAGATAAGTTATACCAGTATGTCAGAGATTTCGGGTTTGGTAACTTCACAGGAATTAGGTTGCCGGGGGAGACGCCGGGAATTTTGAAGAAGCCAAAAGATTGGTCAGAGATATCTCTCAGTCGCCTCTCTTTCGGGCAGGGCATAGGAATAACTGCCATCCAGCTTATTTCTGCATTTTCATGTTTAGCCAATGGAGGAGTGCTGATGGAGCCTATGATTGTTAAGAGAATCGTCGATCCCAGTGGGAAGGTAGTGAAAGAATTCCAGCCCTGCCCGGTTAGAGGGGTGATTTCCTATAAAACAGCGAAAACTTTAACTAATATTTTGTGCCGAATTGTAGAGAAGGGCACGGGGGAAAAAGCAAAAATTATGGGGTATAAGGTAGCTGGTAAGACGGGAACCGCTCAAAAATTTGACCCAGAAACTGGCAAGTATTCTGATACAAACTACATTGCTTCATTCATTGGTTATCTCCCAGCAGAGCAACCGAAGGTTACTATTTTAGTCATACTGGATGAGCCACAGGGATTTTACTGGGGAGGAAGCGTAGCTGCTCCGGTATTTGCACGAGTGGGATTGAGAATTATGCACCATTTGGGTATCCCGCCTGATTCCCAGGAAATGTTTAGGAATCCACCCCAGGAGGTGGCTTATATTGGTCCTCCGCTCTAACGGGGGATTTCAGACTTCCCTGTGCATTCCTCCCGAAAGGGAGGAATATTTTTACTTTTATAAGAGCTTATATACAGGTTATAAAAATGGTCCGGCTAAACGACCTATTACCACCGATAGGTGTTAAAGAAATACATGGCTCCACAGAACTTTCCGTAAAGGGGATAGCTTGCGATTCTCGCCAAGTTAAACCAGAGTACATCTTTGTGGCCATTTCTGGTTACACAGAGGATGGAAATTACTATATTCCCCAGGCTCTGGAAGCAGGCGCTTCAGTAGTTATTTCTTCTAAAAGAATAGAAAAATTAACAAGACCCTCCAGATGGGGAGGCTCTGCTACTCAAATTGTAGTGGAGAATCCCCGCAAAGCTTTAGCCAAGCTTGCCACCATATTCTATAATCATCCTTCCGATAAATTAAACATAATCGGGATAACTGGTACCAATGGGAAAACGACAGTCAGTTATCTCGCTGAAGCCATCTTCAAAGAGAATGGAGCAAAAGTAGGAGTCCTGGGTACGATTGCTTATCGATTGGGAGAGAAAATATTACCTGCCCCGATCACCACTCCCCAATCTTCCGACCTGCAGCAAATACTGCGAAAGTTAGTAGATGAAAAATTCTCAACGGTAGTTATGGAGGTTTCTTCTCATGCCTTGAGTTTAGATAGGGTGGAAGGATGCGAGTTCGATAGTGCTATATTTACTAACCTGAGTCGTGAACATCTCGATTTTCACAAGAGCATGGAGGAGTATTTGGAAGCAAAGATTAAACTTTTCTCTATTTTAGGAAAGGATGCTCGGAAAGAAAGGGAGAAACTGGCAGTTTTGAATTTAGACGACCCCTCAACAGAGAAAATTATCCAATCGACAGAGGCAAAGATAATTACTTATGGGATTGAAAAGAAAGCCGACGTTGTAGCAAAGAGCATAAAATTGAATCTGGAGAAGACTACCTTTACTCTGCTGTCTCCGAGAGGGGAAACGAAGATTTCTTTGCCTTTAATTGGAAAATATAATGTATATAACGCTTTAGCTGCAAGTACTGTGGCCCTGGGACAAGGGATAAATTTGGACATTATCAAGCGTGGATTGGGAAAAGTCCCCTCTATTCCTGGAAGGTTCGAAAAAATCGATTGTGGGCAGCCGTTCACAGTGATAGTCGATTATGCGCATACCGATGAAGCTTTGCGGAATCTTTTGCACGTCTGTGGGGAATTAAAACCCAGGCGAATCATTACTGTTTTTGGTTGTGGGGGTGACCGGGACCGGGGGAAGAGACCTCTAATGGGCGAGGTAGCCGTTGATCTTAGTGATTATGCGATCGTCACCTCAGATAATCCCCGGAGTGAAGACCCTGAGCGGATAGCTCTGGACATTGAAGTAGGAATAAAGAGGAAAGAGAAGAATAATTATCAGACTATCATCGATAGGTTTCAAGCAATCGAGAAAGCATTATCTATGGCAGAAAAAGGCGACCTGGTGGTAATTGCAGGAAAAGGACATGAAGACTACCAGTTATTTAAGGATAGAAGAATTCACTTCGACGACCGCGAAGTTGCCAGGGAAATCCTCTCAGGGAGGATGAATCCCGCCCCTCAGGGAGGGGCGGGATGAAGGGATAGTTTTCGGGGTCGCTCGGACAGGGATTCGAAAAATAGTTTGCTCATGCCTGAGTAATTTTTTGACACCAAAAGACTTCGGACTCTGCAAAGCACAAATCAAAACTCCTCCCGCTGAGCAGGACTCGGACAATGATTTGCTTGAAAGAGTATGGTCGTCCTCGTTTTTTGGCTAAAATTCCTAAAGTCTTCGCAAACTATCTTTCAAATTTTAGGGTGTTAAGAGGTAAAAAGGAATAGGATGGAAAGACTTACTATAAGAGAGATAATAAGAGCCGTGCGGGGAAAATTAATTTGTGGAAACCAGCAAGGAGAAATTTCAGGTGTGTCCATTGATAGTCGCACTATAAAGAAGGGAGAAATCTTTTTTGCTCTGAAAGGGGAAAGGTTCGATGGTCACGATTTTCTCCAGGAGGCGATAGACAAGGGTGCAAAGGCGGCAGTTATTTCTAAGAAGAAAAAAATTACTACTAAAATAGCAATCATAAATGTAACCCATACCTTGACTGCCTTGCAAGAATTGGCGAAGTTTTATCGTCAGAAGTTCAATCCTGTGATTGTGGGAATAACCGGCAGTAATGGTAAGACGACAACAAAGGATATGTTGAAAGCTCTCCTTTTATCAAAGTATAGAGTAGTAGCTACTTCTGGTAACTACAATAACGTAATCGGTCTTCCCTTGACGCTTTTTGAGATTTCTCCTGATACGGAGTTTCTGGTTCTGGAAATGGGGACTAACCACGCCGGGGAAATTAAGAGATTGGCAGAAATTTCGCTACCACAAATGGGAGTAATTACCAACATTGGCACTACTCACCTCCAATTTTTCCGTTGCATTTCCAATGTGCTTTCTGCTAAAATGGAACTTGTTCAACTTCTGCCTCGGAGAGGGAAAATCGTATTAAATATAGATGATTCCCATTTGAGAAGCCAGTTTAAGAAGATAAAACGGGAAATAATTACTTTTGGAATAAACCCCCAAGCTGATGTCCGGGCGAGCAATGTTATAGTAAATAGTCCCGGGGAGAAAGAAAGACTTTCTTTCACCGTCCATGCGGGGAGAGATAGAAAAGAATTTGATTTATACTGTTTGGGACGTTACAATATTTATAATGCGCTGGCTGCCATAAGCGTTGCTAAACAGTTTGGTGTCTCTCTTTCCCTGATGGCTGCTGTGCTTGGGAAATTCAAATTTCCCAAACTGCGGATGGAAAAGTTGAAATATGGCGAGGTAACAATCGTTAACGATGCTTATAATGCCAATCCCACTTCTGTGAAAGCTGTATTAAGTGAATTTATTTCCTCTTTTCCCTCGCAGCGGAAAATAGTCATTCTGGGTGATATGCTGGAATTGGGCAGGATGAGTCGAAAATTTCATCAGGAGATTGGCAAGATAGTGGCTACTAGCCCAATTTATAGCTTAATCACCATAGGAGAGGATGCCCAATTTAT
Organism: bacterium; assembly: GCA_035530055.1. Taxonomy (NCBI): domain Bacteria; species bacterium. The sequence goes on from DATKVN010000096.1 coordinate 7,532, forward strand.
TGCTCAGGCTGCTGGGAAGTGGGGAATGGAAAGGAACAATATATTCTCTTTTAAAGATAAGAAAGTTGCCTCCAGGAAACTAAAAGAATTACTTAAGCCAAAGGATGCAGTGCTAATTAAAGGATCTCGAAAAATAGGATTGGAAGAGGTAATAAAATTTCTTCCGAAAATTTCAAAAAAAGCCCCCGATACATCGGGACTTTGTCAGGAGTAGCGAAACTTGTTTCGCGATTGGTGGACGCAGAGCTGGAGTAGCGAGACTTGTCTCGCGATTAGTTATCGCAGAGCAAGCTCTGCTACTCCTAACGCACCGCAAGCGGTGCTGCTACTCCAACTTCCGCTTTAGCGGAAGAATGAACAATAGCTATCTGGAGAGTAAATGTTCTATCATATCTTTTATCCTCTACATGTGTACTTCTTTCCCTTCAATGTTTTCAAATACATAACTTTTCGCGCTGGAGCTGCTATATTTACCTCTTTACTTTTGAGTTTATTCATTGCACCTTTATTAATAAAGAAATTGAAACAATGGCATATCGGTCAGCAGATACGGGAAGATGGCCCGCCCACCCACATGAAGAAAGCAGGAACCCCCACAATGGGCGGATTAATCATTCTCGTTAGCCTTGTTATTTCTACTTTTCTCTGGGCTCGCCTCGATAATCGCTTCACTATAATTATTCTTCTCTCCACTCTTTGGTTGGGACTGTTGGGTTTCCTTGATGACTATCTGAAATTAATAAAGAAGCGTAGTCGGGGACTTATGGCAAGGTATAAACTCTTCGGGCAGTCAATTCTCGCTTTAATTATTGTAATTTATCTTTTCTACTATCCAGCCAATTCCGGATACGTAACCCAGCTCAATATACCTTACTTGAAAGATTTTTTTATTAATTTTGGGTTACTTTACGCACTTTTTGCTATCCTACTTGTCGTTGGTTCCTCCAATGCAGTAAATTTGACCGATGGTCTGGATGGGTTGGCAGTGGGTTCCATCATTATTGTAGCAATGACCTATGCTTTAATGGCATACCTGTCAGGACACGCTAAGTTTAGCGGTTATCTAGGCATTGTTCCTGTTCCTGGTGCTGGGGAACTCTCCATTTTTCTGAGTTCAATGGCAGGGGCGGGTCTGGGATTTTTGTGGTTCAACAGCTATCCAGCAGAAGTGTTCATGGGTGACACTGGCTCCCTCTTTTTAGGGGGGACAATCGGTATCGTTGCCTTGTTGATTAAACAAGAACTTCTCCTGATCATTGTGGGAGGAATTTTTGTAGTTGAAGCACTATCAGTAATTCTACAAGTTGCTTCTTTTAAGCTGCGAGGTAAGAGAGTGTTGAAGATGGCACCTTTGCATCACCACTTTGAATTGATTGGTTGGTCCGAGCCGAAAGTGGTAATCAGGTTTTGGATTGTGGGGATTATTTTAGCCTTAATAGCTTTAAGTGCGCTAAAACTCAGATGAGAATAAAAGAAAACTATCAAGGAAGGAAAGTGTTAGTTATTGGTCTGGCGCGAAGTGGCTTAGCGGTAGCTAATCTATTGACCATTCAGGGCGATAGAGTCACAGTAACCGATGAAAAGAGTAAAAGGGAATTAATAAATAACATTAAAAAACTTAAAAAAGGGATAAAGATTTTTCTGGGTCGCCAGGATTCAGTCAGACTAAAGAATTTAGTCTCTGAATACGACTTGTTAGTCATAAGTCCTGGTGTTCCCCAGGAAAATCCCCTGGTGGAGAAAGCAAGGAAGTTGAAAATCCCTGTGGTGAGTGAAATAGAGGCGGCATTCAACATTGCCTCTTCTAATCTCCACTGGGAAACTTTGTCTTCTCCTCCGCTGGTAGCTGTTACAGGAACCAATGGAAAAACCACAACCTGCGAGTTAATTGCAGCAGTATTAAGGAGCAACGGAAGAAGAAAAGTAATAGTTGCCGGTAATATTGGTACTCCTCTATCTGGTGTGGTGGGGCAGATTAGGGAGAGGACTGTTTTGGTCCTGGAAATTAGCAGTTTCCAGTTAGAGAATGTTGAGTCTTTCCATCCCTATGTGGCAGTGATTCTGAACATAACTCCTGACCACATGGACAGACACAGAACAATGGGTAAGTACATCCAGGCCAAAGCCAATATTTTTAAAAAACAAACAGAAGAAGATTTCTGTATTCTAAATGGAGACGATAAGAGATGTAAGATTCTGGAAGGGAAAGCGAAGTCTCAAGTTATCTTCTTCAGTAGTAAGAGAGCCTTACGTAAAGGAGTTTTTGTTGAGGGGAAAAGAATAGTTTCTAATTTAGACTCGAGGGCAAAAGTTCCTTCTGATAGAGGTGAACTCTTAGTTAAACACGTAAGAGTTCCTGGTCCCCATAATTTAGAGAATGCTCTGGTAGCCATTGCCATAGGAGATATATTCAGTATATCGAGAAGTAAAATCAGAAGGGCAATTGAAGCCTTCTCAGGAATAGAACATCGTTTGGAAATAGTTCGAGAGATCGATGGGAGGAGATTTATTAACGATTCTAAGGCGACAAATGTTGATGCTTGTAAGAGGGCGCTGGAAACATTTCCTGCCCCGATTATACTCATCATGGGAGGTTATGATAAAGGCGCGCCTTATAGGCCACTGGCGAATTTGGTTAGAGAAAAAGTCGCTGCCCTTATTTTGCTGGGTCAAGCTGCTTCCAGAATAGAGAGGGAGTTAATCGGTTCAGTTGCTATTTACAGAGTAGATGGAATGAGGGAAGGAGTAGAGTTGTCTTATAGTTTAAGCCAACCAGGCAGTTCGATTCTTCTTTCGCCAGCCTGTTCCAGTTTCGATATGTATTCCGACTTTGAAGAAAGAGGGAAAGATTTCAAAAGATGGGTAAAAGAGATCTAAGAACTCAGAAAAGAAAATGGGGAGACCCGAGATACAAGCTAAAGAAGGGCCTATATACACCAGAATATCATCGTGGCGATATTTTTCTACTCTCCGTTGTTCTCTTCCTGGTGTTCGTAGGTGTGGTGATGGTTTTCAGTGCCAGTGCAATTGTATCCCATGAAAAGTTCGATACCAGTTATCTCTTTTTAATCAAGCAGATTATCTGGACAGTGATGGGTGTATTCTTGATGCTTGTTTTAGCAAGGATTGATTATAACAAGTTGCAGAAGTTTTCCCGACCGCTTATGGTTTTCTCATTTAGTCTTCTGGTTTTAGTTTTGCTGATAGAATCTGGAGAAATCAAGCGTTGGCTTAAGTTCGGAATGGTGAACTTTCAACCCTCGGAGATGGCAAAAATTTGTTTGATTCTCTATATAGCGGATGTTTTAGACCGGAAAGGAAGCAAGCTCCAGGATTTCAAAAAAGGGCTTTTGCCAATTCTAGCAATAGCAGGAATATTTTTGATACTTATCTATGCTGAGCCTGATCTGGGAACTGCGGTTATCTTGGGACTGGTTGTATTGGCGATGCTGTTTATGGGAGGAGTTAGGTTTTTCCATCTTCTCTCGCTTGTCCTGGCAAGTATACCACTTTTATATTTCGCAGTTTTTCATGTGGGGTATCGCCGGGAACGAATTCTAACCTTCATCAATCCTTGGGCTGATGCCCAGAGAATAGGCTACCAGATTATTCAGGCTCTCCTTGCTCTTGGCTCAGGAGGTTTTTTTGGAAAAGGACTGGGAGCTTCCAGGGCTAAATTATTCTTTCTACCCGAGCCTTATACTGATTTTATCTTTTCCATAATTGGAGAAGAGCTCGGATTTTTGGGTGCCAGCTTGATAATATTTCTATTCGTTATTATTGCCTGGAGGGGACTACATATCGCTACAAGAGCGCCCAATCAATTCGGAAATTTATTGGCTGCGGGAATCACCTTTTTAATTACTTTCCAGGCTGTTTTAAATATCAGTATAGTTACTGCTTGTCTGCCAACTAAAGGGATCACCTTGCCTTTTCTCTCATATGGTGGGTCTTCTTTGGTCTTCTCGCTGGCGGGAGTGGGAATACTTCTCAATATTTCCCGACAGACATAAGACAACAAAAAAGGGGACAGGTTACTTTTTGACAAAAAGACTGGAGTCCTCTCGAAAGGGAGGGCGTAAATAGAAATCCCCACTTAAATTCTAGGGACAGGGGCTTGTTATGCAAATTTTGATTGTTCTGGGAGGTACTGGAGGACACATTTATCCAGGTCTCGCTCTGGGAGAAAAGTTGAGAAGTCGCAATAATGAAGTTATTTTGGTAGGAAAAAAAAGAGGGATTGGCGAGAGGATAGCACGAGAAAGTGGATTTTCATTCTTCCAAATCGTAGGAGAAGGATTAGTAAGAAAATTCTCATTGAAAGTTTTCCGTTTCTTTGCAAAATCTATCCAAGGATTCTTTCAGTCTATACAAATTTTTCGTTCTTTCAAACCAGATACAGTTGTAGGAATGGGGGGATATTTATCCTTCTCAGTAGTTCTGGCAGCGAAAATATCCAGGATAACTTGTGCGATTCATGAGCCAAATGTTCTTCCTGGACTGGCCAATAGAGTTTTAGCCAAGATAGTTGACAGAATAATGGTCAGTTTTAAAGAGACGGAAAAATATTTTCCATCAAAGAGGACATTTCTTACGGGAAGTCCTGTTCGCCAATCTATCTTAAGTTGCCCGAGAAGTGAGGGCTTGCGAAAATTGGATCTGGTAGAAGGGAAAAAGAATATTCTCGTTTTTGGAGGGAGTCAAGGTGCCCGTAGCATAAATTTAGCAATGGTAAAAGCATTAAATTTTTTGAATCCTTTGATAAAAAAGATTCAAATTATACACGTCGTGGGCATTGAACAATTTTCGGAAATAAAAGAAGAATACGAGAAAAGAAATTACTCATCACGTGTTCTCCCTTATCTTCTCCATATGGAATATGCCTATAGCTGTTGTGACCTGGTAATTTCCCGTTCTGGAGCAAGTACTGTCGCTGAAATCATAGCAAAAGGCTTACCCAGCATTCTTATTCCCTATCCTTATGCAACTCGTGGACACCAGAAGGCGAATGCTGAGTTTCTATCAAAAAGAGGGGGTTGTCTACTTATTGAGGACAACCAGTTGACAGGTGAGTTACTCGCTGATGTCATCATTCACTTGATTGCCGACGAGGCAGAGTTGAGGGGAATGGCAGAAAATACGAGAAGACTTTCTATTGACGATACAGCTGGCAAGATGGCCGATTTAATTGAAGCAATGTAAAAGCTTGTCGAAAGGATAAACCAGAATGTTAAAGAACATTCAACACATACATTTTGTGGGAATAGGCGGTTCAGGGATGAGCGGAATTGCTGAAGTCCTGATAAATTTGGGCTATAAAGTTAGTGGGTCGGACCTTAAACAGACAGAAGTAACCGGGCGGTTAGCATCCCTGGGCGGCAAAATATTTATTGGGCATAAGCCTGAACAGGTAGGAAATGCCCACGTGGTGGTTACTTCCAGCGCGGTTCTTCCTGATAATCCGGAAGTGGTTCAAGCAAAGAGACTTAAAATCCCCGTTATTCCTCGGGCGGAGATGCTTGCCGAGTTGATGAGGCTGAAGTATGCAGTGACAATTGCCGGCACTCATGGAAAAACAGTGACCACTTCACTTGTATCCATGGTTCTTGCCGAGGGCGGATTGGATCCTACAGTAGTAATTGGTGGGCGTTTAAAAAACATAGGCTCTTCTGCCAAGATGGGTAAGGGAGAGTTTATAGTAGCTGAAGCAGATGAGAGCGATGGCTCGTTCCTCAAACTTACTCCCACCATTGCGCTGGTCACAAATATCGACGATGACCATCTTGATTACTACAAAACCCTGGATAACATCAAAAGCACTTTCGTCCAGTTCGTAAATAAGGTTCCTTTTTACGGATCTATTATTCTTTGTGGTGAGGATGAAAATATCAAGTCGATTATTCCTCGAATAACGAGAAAATATTATACTTATGGAAGAGGGAAAAATTATGATTTTTATGCGGAAAATATAGTATACGAAGAGATGCACACTGAATTTGACCTCTGCTTTTCGGGGAAAAATCTGGGCAGACTCAAACTACACTTTCCTGGAGCTCATAACGTTCTCAACTCTCTGGGCGCAGCTGCAGTAGGTATTGAACTGGGAGTAGGATTTGAAAAGATTAGAAAGGCTTTTCTTGATTTTACTGGCGTTAGTCGAAGACTGGAGATTAAAGCCAGAAAAAAGGATATAGTATTTATAGATGACTATGGGCACCATCCCACAGAAATAAGAGTAACTCTGGAGACAATCAAATCGATCTGGCCAGAAAGGAGACTGTTAGTTATCTTCCAGCCGCATCGGTATACACGCACGAGAGACCTGGCAAAAGAATTTGGACCTTCTTTTAATAGTGTCAGCCGAATTTGGCTCACAGATATATATTCTGCAGGAGAAAAACCCATTCCAGGAATCTCTTCATCATTAATCCTGGAATCCTTCCCTGCTGAAAAGAGAGAGACTGTTACATTGGTTTCAGACCGAGAAGCTATAATCAAGGAGGTTGTAAAAAGCCTGCGACCCCAGGATGTGCTCGTCACATTAGGAGCTGGGGATGTCTACAAAATCGGCGAAGAAATCTTGAACAAAATTTAAACTCTGAACTTATAACTGGAATCCTCCCCAAAGGGCAAAGAACAGTATTCTAGAATCTAATGATATGTGCTATAATGTATTAAAATCTATCAGTTAAAAAGTAGAATAGGTTATGGTTAAAATTACGCTTACTCATAAAATCCGGCTTAAACCGACTTATAAGCAGGAGAATTATTTCAGGCAGGCATGTGGCGTAGCTCGTTTCACATGGAATTGGGCATTGGGTGAATGGAAAAGGCAATATGAGGCCTGCAAAAAGCCAACAGGATTAGGGTTAAAAAGGCAGTTCAACGCCATTAAGCCCGTTGAATTTCCGTGGATGTATAAGTTACCAAATATGCCAGCCAGCAGCCTTTTATTTTCTTGCAAAGTGCATTTAAGCGTTTTTTCGACAAAAAGGCAAAGTATCCTCAATTCAAGAAGAAAGGAATACATGACAGTTTTTATATAGGTTGCGATCACATCAAGATAGAAGACAAAAACGTGGAACTGGATCAACCGCTTCAAACCTGTGAGAGCCAAGCAGGTATAGGTGTTGATTTAGGGGTAAGAAGGCTGGCAACCTTGTCCAATGGGGAGGAATTTGAAGGACCTAAGCCACTAAAGAAGCAATTAGGTAAGCTCAAACGTTTACAGCGGCAATTATCTCGTAAGCAGAAAGGCTCGAATAACCGCAATAAGGTGCGGATAAAAGTGGCAAGGTTGCATTACCGTATTAGTTGCATTCGCCAGGATACACTACATAAGCTTACGTCGCATCTGAGCAACAATTTTGCCGCTATTGCCATTGAAGATTTGAATGTTAAAGGTATGATGTCTAACCATGTGCTGGCCCGTAGCATTGCCGATATGGGATTTTATGAGTTTCGGCGGCAGTTAGGATATAAGTCGCAGATGCGAAACAATCATATCGAAGTTGTTGACCGTTGGTTTCCGTCATCTAAACGTTGTTCTCACTGCCATGTTATCAATGATTCAATAACATTAAGCGATCGGGTTTTTAAATGTAACAATTGTGGTTTGGAGATAGATCGTGAGCTGAATGCCGCTATCAATCTCGAGAGTACGGTGAGTTCCACCGGATTTCAAGCCTGTGGAGAGAAAGGCGCTGGCTCAAACGGAAGTTTGAGTGAAACCGGTCTCAATGAAGCAGGAACTAAGCCGTGTACAGATTTGTACACATTTTAGAGAACGGAAAGGATACGAGAAGAGGCAAAAGAGAGAAAGGCACAATGGATATATTAGATGGATTGCAAAAACTGGTAGGAAATAGAGTGAGAGTTGACGAACCTCTCTCTAAGCATGCTTCTCTCAGGATAGGCGGTCCGGCGAGCTATTTTCTGGAATTGAGAAACATTGAAGAGCTGACTAATGTAGTTGAATTTTCTCAAAAGGAGAACTTAGATTCCTTTGTTTTGGGAGAGGGCACTAATGTGCTCTTTTCTGACGAGGGATTCGGTGGTTTGGTAGTTCAATTGAAAGGTGGGTTTGAGAAGTTTTCCATAGAAGGTAACCAGGTAACAGCTGGTGCAGGAGTGAAGTTGGCTACCCTGGTGGAAAAATTGGCTAAGAGAGGCTTGGCTGGTTTAGAATTCGCTTCAGGGATTCCAGGAAGTCTCGGGGGTGCGATTGTTATTAATGCAGGCACGAAAATGGGTTCCATTGGTGATGTTACCAGAGAGATAAAAATTTTTAGTGATGGAAGGGTGGAAATTTTAAACAGAAAAGAAATAAATTTCTCTTACAGGCATTGTGAGTTGCCCGATAAAGCCATAGTTCTGGAAGTGAAACTGGAGTTGAAAAATGGTAAAAAAAATGATATTATAAATAAAATTAAAGAAAGTCTTAAACAGAGAAAAAAGAATCAACCTGTTTCTACTCTTAATGCTGGTTGCGTTTTTAGGAATCCGGAAGCCTGCGAGGCGGGAAAGTTAATTGAAACTGCAGGGCTAAAGGGAGCAAGATTTGGGGATGCTGAAGTATCAAAAAAACATGCAAATTTCATCATTAATTGTGGCAGGGCAAAAGCTAAAGATGTGTATAATTTAGTCGAAAAAATTCGAAAAACAGTTAAAGAAAAATTCGATATAAACCTTGAATTAGAATTGAAAATAATAGGAAAGAGAATAAAGGGATAGTTTTATGAAAGAGATACTTGATAAATTAAAGACGAAAAAAATAGGAGTACTCTGCGGGGGAAGTTCTCAAGAAAGGGAAATATCTCTCAGGACAGGAGAGGCTATTTACAAAGCTTTAGTTTTCCTGGGATTAACTGTGTCCAAGCTCGATGTGGGTAGAGATATTGCCTTAAGGTTAGCCAAAGAGGGGATAGACCTGGCTTTCATTGCTCTTCACGGGAAGCTCGGCGAGGACGGAACAATTCAAGGGCTTCTGGAGATGTTGGGCATTCCTTATACAGGTTCCGGAGTATTGGCCAGCGCCCTGGCTCTGGATAAAGTTTATGCCAAAAAGGTTTTCAGTTACCATAACCTGCCTATGGCAAAATATAAGGTTCTTGAGAAAAGAGTGGAAACTCCTGGTGATATATTGGGAGAGTTGGACTATCCTGTAATTGTTAAGCCAGCCAGAGAAGGTTCAACTATTGGAGTGACTATAGTTCGAGAATCGAATGGTCTGGATAATGCTATAAATGTTGCTTTTGGGTATGGAAACAAGATATTAATTGAAGAATACATTCAAGGAAAAGAGATTACAGTAGGAATTTTGGGCGATGAATCTCTGCCAGTAATAGAAATTGTACCAAAAACAACATTTTATGACTATCAGGCAAAGTATGAACCGGGGATGTCGAAGCACATTGTGCCCGCTAAATTGCCCCCAGAACAGTACGAATTGGCCCAATCTCTGGCTCTTTCTGCTCACCGTGCCCTGGGCTGTAGAGGTGCTACTCGCGTAGATATGGTAATGGACGGAAAAGGCAAAATTTACCTCTTAGAAATTAATACAATTCCCGGGATGACTGAGACCAGTCTCCTGCCAGAAGCTGCAGCTGTGACAGGGGTGAATTTTAAACAACTGGTGGTTAAGATTCTATCCTATGCTTTAGATTGAGGGTTGATGGACATTGAAAGTTAAAAGATGGCAGGAAAGAATTTTATGGAAAAGGCGATTCTTTAGAGTTTTGAGGTTCACTCTGTTATCGGTTACGCTTCTTTTTTCAGGATATGGAATTTACAACTTTCTCAGTTACTCTCCTTATTTTAAAATAAAAAAAATAAGGATAGAAGGTAACCAGGATATTGATAGAAAGGATATTCTCTCGCTACTGGATATAAAAAAAGGGGATAATATATTTAAAGTTAAATTAAGACAGGCAAAAAGAGGGTTAAGAAGTTTAAAACAAATTAAGGAGATAGATATCCATCGCGATTTTCCTGACAAGATAGTCCTAAAAATTACTGAGAGAGCTCCCATTGCCCAGATTGACGGGGGAGATAGTGTCCATTCTAATAAGGTGGAGCTAATAGACAAAGAGGGAATAACATTTTTAGGGAAGACAAGAGATATACCGAGAATTTTGGGGACTAAAGATTCTCTTAAAAGGAAAGAGGTAGTGAGTTTTTTAGCTAAGATTATGGCAGTTGACTTTCGGTTTTACAAGAAAATTTCATATATAGATGGGAACAATCCAAGAAAAATTAAACTAAAATTGGACCAGACCTTACTTATCTGGGGACCTGTAGGAAAAGAAACAGAAACCCAATTGGAGAAGAAGTTGATTTATCTAAATTTAGTTCTTCAGGATTTGCTAAAGAATAGTAAGACTTTTAACTATCTTGATTTGCGATTTTTAAAAGGAGGAAAAGGGGAGATAATTGTTGGTTAAAGAGATAGTTTGTGAAGAGTTTTTGGAATCTTAGCCAAAAAACGAGAGGCAAAAAATGACTCTGACCCCTTTTCTTGTAAGAAAAAAATGAAGGTGTGATTGAGGAGAAAATGAAACAGAAAATAGTTATTGGTCTTGATGTAGGGTCAAGCAATATTTGTGCTCTTGTAGGTAAAGTTACTCAGAAGCCAGAAGTGGAAATAATCGGATCGGCCAGGGTAGCCTGTCGTGGTTTACGGAATGGTGTAGTGGTTAACATTGAGGAGACTACCCGCGCTATAGGTCAAGCTATAGATGAAGCTGAAGGAACGGCAAATACTTCCATTAAAACGGTTTACGTGGGAATTGAGGGTGGTCATGTCGAAAGTTTCAATCATCAGGGAGCAATTATGATCTCTCGTTCTAATAAAGAGATCGCTGAAGAGGATATATTAAGAGTTATCGATTCAGCCCGGGCCATTCGCTTATCTCCTGAGCGGGAAATCATTCATACCCTCCCTCAGGGCTTCGTGGTTGACGGTCAGAGGGGAGTAATGGATCCTGTAGGAATGGAAGGCAGTCATCTGGGAGTTCATGTGCACATTGTAACCGGAGTCTCTACCACAATAAACAACCTCGTTAAATGTATTAATAGAAGTGGCTTGGAAGTAGAGGATATAGTGTTGAGCGTATTAGCTGCAGCAGAAACTGTAGTTACTCCAGAGGAGAAAGACTTGGGATGCCTGCTTATAGATTTTGGTGGACAAACCGTGGATTTAGCCATCTTTATTGAAGGAGCTCTCAAAGCCACCAGAGCACTCCCCATTGGAAGTGACATTATTACAAAAGATATAGCTCACTGTCTCCATGTTCCTCTCTCAGAAGCAGCAAGGATTAAGAAGGAATTTGGCTGTGCTCAAATGAAGATGCTTCCTGATAATATGGAAATAAATATCCTGGGTATGGACGGTAAGACCCGACAGACAATCCTGACCAGTAGACTCTGCGAGATTATCGAGCCGCGAATAGAGGAAATCTTTACTTTTGTTCGCGAAGAGATGACAAAAATAAGCAGGGAGAATTTAATACCTGCTGGCGGGATTTTAACCGGAGGCGGCGCTTTGCTCCGCGGGGTTAAGGAGATTAGTGAAGATATTTTGGACCTCCCTATGAGACTGGGTATACCCCAGAATGTGGAGGGACTTTCAGAGATTATCAGTAGTCCAGACTATGCTACAGCCATTGGCTTGATTAAATATGCCCAAAAAGAAGAATTTTCTGGTGATAGAAGGCCTGTAAGGAGAAAGGAGAACTTTCTCATCTCTCTCATCCGCAAGATAAAAAGCTGGGGTGAGGAAGTCTTTTAATATTTTATTCTGATTATGTATGCACAAATTGAACTTGTATTTTGTTGGAGTCCTCCTGAAAGGGAGGGTGGATAAGGGGATGAATTTGAAATTCTGTAGGATCCGATTTTCAATCGGGAAATTTGTGCTTACAATTGGAGGTGGGGATGTTAAAATTTGAGCAGGACGTTGGCCTTACTGCAAATATAAAAGTTATAGGAATTGGTGGCGGAGGAGGCAATGCAGTCAATCGCATGGTTTCCTCAGAGATAAAAGGCGTGGAGTTTATTGCGGCAAATACCGATGCTCAAGCTCTTCGTGATTCTCTGGCTGGATATCGTTTACAATTGGGAGCCCATCTTACTAAGGGTCTGGGAGTGGGAGGGGATCCTGAGAAAGGTCGCCAGGCTGCCGAAGAAGACCGGGATGCAATCAGGGAATCTCTTGCAGGTGCTGATATGGTGTTTATTACTGCAGGTCTGGGTGGGGGAACCGGGACAGGGGGCTCACCAGTTGCTGCAGAGATAGCCAAAGATTTGGGGGCTCTGACCGTAGGAGTGGTTACCAAGCCATTTATGTTTGAAGGACCCATTCGCTTTAAGCAGGCTGAACAAGGACTGAAAAACATGAAGAGAAAAGTTGATACTTTAATCGTTATTCCCAACCAGAGACTATTTGCCATTATTGATGAAACCACTCCTGCTCTGGATGCCTTTAAAGTGGCTGACGATGTTCTCCGCCAGGCAGTACAGAGTATCTCAGAGATTATTACATCACGTGGAATGATTAATGTTGATTTTGCTGATGTGAAGACGATTATGGTCGGTGCCGGAGAGGCACTAATGGGAATGGGCTGGGCACGGGGGAAAGATAGAGCAATTAAGGCGGCTAAGGCAGCTATAAATTGTCCTTTGTTAGAAGATGTTTCTATTATAGGCGCCAAAGGTATTTTGGTTAATATTACCGGAAATAGAGATATTACTATGTTTGAAATTAAAGAGGCAATGGACTTAATTCACAATGCTTCCGCCTCGGGAGCAAATGTCTTCTTTGGTCAGGCATTCGATGAGAGCCTCAAAGATGTGGTAAAAGTTACTGTAATTGCTACTGGCTTTCCTCCACCACGACTTCTTCCGGAAGAGAAATTCACACAGGAAGAGTTCGCCGGGGATTCATGGGAAGACAAGAGGGAATTATTGAGAGAGCCTGGCTATCTGAAGGAGAACCTGCGAGTACCCGCTATTCTTCGGAGAAAGAAGAAGTACCGGTAATTCTGATGATTTTTGGGAGCTGAGATGGGAATTGCTGACCTTTTACGCGAAATGGTTGATAAAAAGGGTTCCGACCTGCATCTCCGTGTGGGAAGTCCGCCCATTTTTCGAATCGATGGACGGCTTGTACGCAGTTCATATCCCCATCTTAGTCCCAAGGAGACTGAGCGGATCGGCCTATCCCTTTTAAATGAGAAGCAGAAACAGATTTTGGAGGAGAACCACGAGTGCGACCTGTCTTATGCAATAGAAGGATTGGCCCGTTTCAGAATCAATATTTTCTTCCAGAAAGGAACTATTCACATAGCATTTCGCCTTGTGCCTTTTGAAATTCCTAATTTTGAACAGTTAAATTTGCCTCCTGTATTAAAAAAGATTTCAGAGAATGACCGGGGACTTGTATTGGTCACAGGACCGACGGGCTGTGGCAAATCTACAACGTTGGCGGCAATTGTCGACTACATTAATTCCACACGTTCCGTTCATGTTATAACAATCGAAGATCCTATTGAATTTCTCCATCAAGATAAGAAAAGCGTTATAACTCAAAGGGAGTTAGGTAAAGATACGCTCGATTATCCTGCTGCCTTAAAACATATTGTCCGCCAGGATCCCAATGTAATTCTGGTAGGTGAAATGAGAGATTTAGCCACAATGGCTGCATCATTAACTGCCGCCCAGTTGGGAAGCCTTGTACTATCCACGGTCCATACGATCGATGCCATTCAAACAATAACTCGTATTATAGACCTTTTTCCACCCTACCAACAGAATCAAGTTCGCCTGCAATTGGCTGATACTTTGAAAGCAGTGATTTCCCAGAGGCTTCTGCCCAGAGCTGATGGAAAGGGTAGAGTACCTGCAGTGGAAGTTCTGGTTGCTACTGCGCTGGTCAAGAAATTGATAGAAGAAAATAATATAGGAGAAATTCTTGGTGCTATGGGAAAAGGCGATTATTACGGAATGCAAAGTTTCAATCAGGCATTACAGAAATTGTATAGTAAGGGACTGGTCAAGATGGAAGATGCTTTAGCTTCTGCCAGTACCCCCGAAGAGCTTCTATTATATATTCGCGGAATAGATTCAGGAAGTGGTGCAAAAACTTAAAGATTTGTGGGCACAATTTCGAATTGTGCATACTGTATATTTTAATGGTTAATGAGAGACTTCTTTCTTCCCATCTCCTTTACTTCTAAGTTTCCTGTTTTAGCTGGCATTACAACTTACAGTGCAGGTAATGCAAAATTCCCAAAAAAGAGAAGAGAAATAGCCCGCCGATTAAACATACCGTATTCTCGAATCACTACTGGAGAGCAGATACATAAGAATAGTATCGCTATAGTTAGAGAGAAAGATTTAGGCAGAGAGTTTCCCACTACAGATGGGCTTATTACTGACCTACCCAATGTTCCTCTTGCCATATTTGTTGCAGACTGCCCTCCCATATTCCTTTTCCACCCGCAAAGGAAAAAAATAGTGGGTCTCCTGCATGCCGGTTGGCGAAGCACAGTTGCCAATATTTCTTCCCAAGCAGTGGAGGTAATGTCAGAGATTTTTGGAGTAAAAGCAAGAAATCTTCTTGTAGTCATTGGACCGCATATTTGCAAAGAATGTTATAGAGTCTCCTGGTCTCCAGTAGCAAAATCTTTCACTGAGTGCTTTGAGTCTTTTGGAAGAGAAGTTTTAGCCTCGATAATTTCAGACTCCCCTCAAGCCTCCCAGGAAAAATTTTGGTCCATTGATTTAGCCAAGGCAAATTCATACCAGTTGCAGCGAGCAGGAGTTCTCCCGGAAAATATAGAAATAATTTCCACCTGTACTTATGAACATAAGAATTTCTTTTCCTATCGCCGAGATAAAGCCTCTGCTGGACGGATGATGGCAATAATCCAACTAAATTTTTCTTGACTTCGTTTTAGACATAATATATTATTAAATATCACAAAAAGTCTAAATATATCAAAAGATATAAGAAAAAACCACAAGAAGAGAGGAAAGAATAATGCAAAGATTAATGACTATAAGAGAGGTAGCAGATTATCTTAGATTGAGTAAAGTTACAGTGTACAAAATGACCCGCCAGGGTAAGATTCCTGCCTTAAAAATTGGGAAACAGTGGCGTTACAACAAGTCAGAAATAGATTCTTGGGTTAAGCAAAAATCGAATAGTAAGCACCATTAAATCCTGAAATGGAGAAGAGAATGAAAAGGATTTTAACTTCAACAGATAGAAGGGCATCAATAAGAGTTTTAGCAGGAATCCCTGTTAAAGTAAAAGTGAGGGATTTACCCGGTAATATTCCGACGAGTTTCTCTGCAGAGACAGCCGATTTAAGTTCCCGGGGGGCTTCTCTCCTTTTAAATAATTCTCTACCAGTTTCTTCGAGGATTTCATTAACTCTTGATTTAGCCTTTCCTTTCCCCCGGCTGGAAGCAGATGCAAAAGTCCTCTGGAACTATTTCCTACCGAGAGATAAAAAATTTAATTGTGGAGTGCAATTTTTAGGTTTAAAGAAAGAGTATAAGAGAATATTAAAAGAATTTACAAAAACGAAAAGCAGTCTTGGCGAAGCAATACCTAAACGGAGAAGAACGGAAAGAAGAACAAAGGCTGAACGAAGAACCACGGTGATACCTGACCATGCTTCCAATTGCCGGCGAGTAAGAGATAGGAGGTCTTTTGAGCGTAGACAGACTCTGGGGAGGCGCTTTTTTCGAAAATTAACAGAATCAGTTCTACAGTTAATTCTTCTATTTAAAAAGAAAGATATCGAATCTTAATGCTTATAAATAAAATATGTCAATAAGAGAGAATTTAGAAAGAATTAAAGAGAAAATCCGAGTGAAGTCAGAATTGGTTGGTCGAGATCCTCAGGAGATAACTCTGGTGGCAGTGACTAAAACAGTAGAGGCGGATAGGATTGAAGAGGCAATAGCTGCGGGAGTAAATATTATTGGTGAGAGCCGAATCCAGGAAGCGAAAGAAAAATATAGAAAAGTAGAAAGTAGAATTATCTGGCACTTGGTGGGACACTTGCAGAGGAATAAGGCAAAGGATGCTGTTAAAATTTTTGATTTAATCCATTCCGTGGACAGCGCTAAATTGGCGAAAGAGATTGACAAGCAGGCCAGAAAAATCGGGAAGATACAGAAAATCTTAGTGGAAGTGAATGTCTGGGGTGAAGAATCGAAGTATGGATTAAATCCTGAAGAGATAATTACTTTTCTCCAAGAGATTAGCGGACTTCCCAACATAAAGATTAAAGGACTGATGACCGTGGCGCCCCTTTATGAAAATCCGGAAGATTGTAGACCCTGCTTTAGAAAACTAAAGGAACTTGTGGAAGAAATAAAAACTGAAAATATAAGAAATGTGGAAATGACATACCTGTCCATGGGTATGAGTAATGACTTTGAAGTGGCCATTGAGGAAGGTTCAAATATGGTGCGTATAGGAAGAGCAATCTTCGGGCCATAAAAATAATATAAGAGGAAAAGTTATGGAACAAAATGACGAAAAATGGATGAAAGAAAAGAGAAGAAAAGGAGGAGAAAGGCGCCGTCCTGGTGGAGGAAGACCCCCTTTTGTTGAACGTCGTAAAGGAAAAAGAAGGAAAAATTCATCTGCTATGGTCCCTAAAGAGAAAAAGAACCTATGGAAAGAGAAAAGGGTGGTTTTCATTGGCTGTGGAAATATGGGTAGTGCATTAATCTCGGGAATTCTGGAGAGCGGACTGATTAGTAAGGATAAGGTTTTGGTTACTGATATTAGACCTAAGCGGCTTGAGTATATCAGGGAAAAAGAAGGAGTCTCTACTACCGAGGACAACAGAGAAGCAGTGGAGAAGAGCGATGTTATTGTTTTGGCTGTAAAGCCCCAGGTAATTGGGAGGGTTCTTTCTGAAATTAAAGATGTTGTGACAGGAGATAAAGTGATTATCTCCATCGCTGCTGGAATTACTACAGGCTTTATAGAGAAAGCTCTTGGCAAAGAAGTTTCGGTGGTTAGAGTAATGCCCAATACTCCTGCTCTGGTCAAAACAGGTGCCTCAGGTCTCTCCCCAGGTAAGTATGCAGGCGAACAGGAAGAGGCTATTGCACAACAGATGATGCGTAGAGTGGGAATTGTAGTTAAAGTTCCTGAAGAGATGCTCGATGCAGTAACTGCCCTTTCAGGTAGCGGTCCAGCATATATATTCTATATCATTGAGTCGCTAATTGAGGCAGGGATGGAAATGGGGTTATCAGAGGATGATGCGAGAAAACTGGTTGGTCAGACGGTCCTCGGTGCAGTGAGGATGGTTATGGACACAGGGGAAAGTCCTCAAGTTTTAAGAGCGAGAGTGACATCGCCTGGCGGAACAACTGAAGCTGCATTGAAATATCTTGAGGAAAAAGGATTTCAGAAAATTTTGATTGCCGCCGTGAAGGAGGCTGCTATAAGGTCAAAAGAGCTAAGCACAGGTTAAGGATGTAGCTGCAGAGCGAAGCTCTGCTTTAAATAGAGTACTGGAGCGATAGCTCCGCGTTATAATCGCGAAGCTTTGCTTCGCTACTCCAAGGACTTGTTCCCATAATTTGAAAGCTGCAATTTTAAATTTGTTATTTGAAACTTGAAAGAGGAAGTGGTATGCAATTTCTACTAAGTATTCTTGGTTATCTGATTAACTGTTTCTTAGTTATTCTGTTTATTGTAGTTTTAGCCAAGTTCATTCTGGCCAGGCCAGGCAAAGATTTAAATACCATTTTTTTGGGACCACTCATTAAGGACTTTTCAGAAATCATTTTCAATCAGGCGCGCAAGTTTATCCCGATTGAGGAAGAATCTACTCTTTCCATTACCCTTCTGGTGATATTTGTTCTACTCTTCTGGCTGGTAGGTTCTTTCATAATAAAATAAAAAATGATTAATACAATCTGCTGGAAAAAAGGCAAAGTCTATATCTTAGATCAAAGGGAACTCCCTCATAAAGAAGAAGTAATTGAGTGTAAGAACTACCAGAAAGTTGTCCTTTGTATTGAAAAGATGTCCATCCGCGGCGCTCCCGCGATTGGCATTGCTTCTGCGATGGGACTGGCTCTGGGGGCAAGAAGCATCAAGGACAAAACGAAAAGTGGGTTCTTCAAAAAATTAAAAGCAATAGCAAATCGTTTCCTACATACCCGACCAACCGGAGCAAATCTTTTCTGGGCAATTGAGAAGTTGCTTAGCTTAGCCAGAAAGAATCGTAAGAAATCTTTAGAAGAAATCAAATATATTCTTGAAAAGGAAGCCATTAACATACTAAAAGAGGACATTAAATTAAATAAGCAAATTGGCAAAAACGGACTGAAGTTAATTGATAAACCAGCCAATATTCTTACCCATTGCAATACAGGTTCACTGGCTACAGGAGGTTATGGAACAGCCCTGGGAGTGATTAGAGCAGCTTATAGCAAGGGGAAGATAAAGAAAGTTTTTGTGGATGAGACACGTCCGGCACTACAGGGAGCTCGTCTTACTGCGTGGGAGCTTGTTCATGATAAGATTCCATCTGTTTTGGTGACCGATAATATGGCCGGGCATCTTATGCAGAAGGGCGTTGTCGATTGCGTAATTGTGGGCGCCGACCGCATTGCTGCAAATGGCGATGTGGTTAACAAGATCGGGACCTATACTTTGGCTGTTTTAGCAAACCATCACCGTGTTCCCTTCTATGTTGCCGCTCCCTCAGCCACTGTTGATATGAAGACTCATAAGGGTGAAGATATTGTGATTGAACAGAGAAATTCCAAAGAAGTTCTGGAATTCCAAGGAAGGAGAATTGCTCCCAAGAATATGGCTGTGGTCAACCCTGCTTTTGACCTTACGCCACATAAGTTAGTGAGTGCTATCATAACTGAGAGAGGAGTTATCAGGCATCCCAATAGAAGAAAAATGGTCTCACTTTTCACATAAGTGAAAAGAACCTTTGTGGAAGGGGTCGCTGGAGCGACGAATAAGGAGCTCCGTGTTAGCGACGGGAGCGAGATGGTGAGCGCCCAGGATGACTGGTCCCGATGAAATCGGGACGACCGAGCGAAGCGAGGGAAAGGTGCGGACGCGAGACGGTGAGCGCCCCGGGGAACAGAGAGCGAAGCGAACGTCCCGATTTTATCGGGAAGCACAGGCTGATTCACAGGAGATTGAAAAATGGAATACAATAAAACAATAAACCTTCCCACTACCCGGTTTCAGATGAAAGCCGATTTGCCAAATCGGGAACCCCAGATACAGAAAAGGTGGGAAGAAATGGAATTATACGAAGCTATCCAGGAAAAGAATAAGAATAGACCAAGGTATATTCTCCACGACGGTCCACCTTATGCTAATGGAAACATCCATATGGGACATGCCTTAAATAAAATTCTTAAGGATATAATCGTTAAGTTTAAACTGATGGGAGGATTCAATGTTCCCTTTGTTCCTGGATGGGATTGCCATGGACTGCCTATTGAATACCAGCTGTTAAAGAGTTTGGGGCTTAGGAAAGAAGAGATAGACAGGGTTGAATTCCGCAAGAAAGCGCGAGCTTATGCGCAAGAGTTTGCTTCCATTCAGAAAGAAGAGTTCAAGCGATTGGGAATTTTTGGCGACTGGGAAAATCCCTATTTAACGATGTCCTACGATTACGAGGCTAAAATCATCGAGATATTCAAGCGTCTTGTGGGGCAAGGTTATATTTACAGAGGAAAGAAACCAGTCTATTGGTGTGCAAATTGCGAGACAGCTCTGGCCGAAGCCGAAGTAGAATATTCCAATCACACTTCCCATTCTGTTTATGTGAAATTCCCCCTCAAAAAATTGGGAAAAGATAAGGAGACTAAATTACAACTACCTACTTCCGTTCTCATCTGGACAACAACTCCCTGGACTTTGCCCGCTAATGTAGCTCTTGCTTTTCATCCACAATACGAATATGCATGGGTAAAGTTATCTCCTTCGGATTCTTTTTTAAAAAAAGAGATAATAATTGTGGCTAAAGAGTTGATGTCGAATATAATGGAAAAATTAGGGATTAAAAATTATGATATTCTGAAAGTTTGGCAGGGTAAAGATTTCGAAGGAATTGTTTGCTCTCATCCTTTTATGGGAAGGGATTCTCTCGGCATCTTAGCCGATTTCGTGACCTTGAAGGAAGGAACGGGGATAGTGCACATTGCTCCCGGACACGGGCAGGAAGATTACCAAATTGGGTTGAAATATGAGCTTCCGGTTTTAGCTCTTGTAGATGTTAAGGGAAAATTTACTAAAGAAGTTCCACAATTTTCCGGGATGGATGTTTTTTCTTCTAACAAGCTAATTATAGAAAAAATGCAGAATTCCTCTCACCTTCTCTTTTCTGAAGAGATTGTCCATACTTATCCCCACTGTTGGCGCTGCAAGAAGCCACTTATTTTCCGGGCTACGGAACAGTGGTTCCTGGATGTAGATAAAAATAAGCTCAGAGAAAGGATGCTGAAAGCAATAAGAAAGGTGGAATGGATTCCCAAAATTGGAGAAAATAGAATCTCTAGTATGGTGGAAACAAGACCAGATTGGTGTCTTTCCCGTCAAAGGTATTGGGGAGTTCCCCTTCCTATCTTCTATTGTAAAAATTGTGGGGAACCGCTAATGTCTGAAGAGAGCATAAGTGCTGTTCGAGATTTGTTTCTCAGGGAGGGAAGCGATGCCTGGTATATAAAAAGAGAAGAAGAGATTCTGCCAAAAAATATAAAGTGCCCCAAATGCAAAAAAAGAGAATTTGTTAAAGAGAAAGATATTATGGATGTCTGGTTCGATTCTGGGGTCAGTCATGAAGCTGTTCTGAGAGAGCGAGAAAACCTATCCTGGCCCGCAGACTTATACCTGGAGGGCTCAGACCAGCACAGGGGTTGGTTCCAGGCCTCGTTGATTCCTGCAATTGCCTTGGAAAAGGCACCTCCCTTTAAGAGTGTTTTAACTCACGGGTTTGTCGTTGATGGTGAAGGCAGAAAAATGTCCAAATCGATAGGTAACGTAATTGCCCCCCAGGAAATTATCGAAAAGTATGGCGCTGAGATTTTAAGGCTATGGGTTGCTTCGGAAGACTACCGTGAAGATGTGCGCATTTCTTCAGAAATTCTCGGTCACCTTGTCGAAAGTTATCGACGAATCAGAAATACTTTCCGTTTCCTTTTAGGAAACTTGAATGATTTCAATATTTCAAAAAAGGTAAAATACAAAGAGATGTCGGAAATCGATCAGTGGATGCTGCATAGATTGCAGGAATTGATTTCCCAGGTGGTAGACGATTATGAATCCTTCGAATTACATCGAGTTTATAGAGCTATCCACAATTTCTGCACCATAGAGCTTTCCTCATTCTATTTAGATGTGCTTAAGGATAGGCTGTATACTTTTGACAGAAATTCTCTTCCCCGAAGGTCGGCTCAGACGGTTCTTTATGAAATAGCAGTGAGTTTGATTAAACTCACTACACCAATTCTGTCACATACTGCCGAAGAGGCCTGGCAGATGGTGCCAGAGGTTAAGGAGGCGAGTGTCTTTTTGACTAATCTTCCTGGGGTGGAGAAAAAGTATTGGAACGAGCGACTGGCGAAAAAGTGGGAGAAGATTTTGCTCCTCAGGAAAAGTGTGGTGAAGGTACTGGAGATTGCCCGAAAAGAGAAGATTATCGGGAGTTCTCTGGAAGCAGAGGTAGACCTTTATACTCAGGAAAAGAAGTTAGCTACTCTTCTCCATAATTACCAGAGAGATTGGAATGAGATTCTCATTGTTTCTGAAGTGAAGATTCTCCAGGAAATGCCTTCAGTCTCTTCCGGGATAGGGAAGGACAAATCGGAAGTTATGATGAGAAGCGAGGAGATGTCTGAACTATATATTAGAGTGAAAAGGGCGCCGGGAAAGAAGTGTGTGCGCTGCTGGAACTGGAATCCCACTGTGGGAGAGAACAGAGAACATACCCAGCTTTGCGCAAGGTGTGTACAAGTAGTTAAGAATCTGTCAACTTCTCCTGACTGAGGTCAAGAGCTTGTAGCTGAACTCCGTCTCAATTGCTTTTTCGAGCCTTTGACATCAACGCTCGCTACTTCAGGGCTTATTGACTGAAGCCCATTGCCAATAAGAGCTTGCCTATTGACAACAAATTTGGTTGCAATATTTCGAGAACCAAGAAGATCACGATGGAGACTGAATCCACAAAAGGAGCAAATGAATTGAAGCCCATTAGATTTGGTCAAATGTCCACATTTGGGGCAGACTTGAGAGGTGTATTCGGGCTTTATTTTGAAAACAGGAACCCCAACTGCTTGAGCTTTATACTCTACAAATCTCTGAAGCTCGTTAAAAGCCCAAGAATGAAAAAAATACCTCTGCTCTTTTCTCTGTTTCGCTGTTTTTCTGATGCCTTTCAGATCCTCCATAACAATAATAGGTCTTCTGTAGCCTTTTGCAAACTCAACAATTTGTTTAGACACAGTATGGTTTCTATCAGTCTGCCACCGTCTCTCTCGTCCAGAAAGGCGTTGAAGAACTCTCTTGCTGGAACGAGTGCCCTTAGACTGAAGCCCAGATCGTGTCTTGCGGAACCGCTCTTTTTTGTGTTTAAGTTCCCCACCTTTGAAAAATTTGCACCTGCTGTTAGGAACAGAAGCAACAGCAAGGTAGCGTTGCCCAATATCTACTCCAATAACATCAACGGTTTCTTGGAGACTAATATCTTCAATTTCTTTACTCACAGAAATGTTAAAGTAATAACCAGTTCTTTTCTTAATAAGATGACCAGAACCTATCTGCCAGGAGCCATCAAGATACCGTCTCTGGTGGTCTCCAGATACAAATTCTACCTTTTGGCGTCCATAAATAGTATTAAGAGAAAGATATTGTCTGTCTATGATTTTAAAATCTCTCGGATAGTTAAGAAGAATACTCTTTCTACTGAAATTGGGAAGTTTGAATCTCTTATTTTTCCAGGCGGACTTGAAAGTAGAAGTTACCAGCCTTATAGCATTGATAGTCATTTGGGATTTAAGCCCGAATTTTTTCCTAATCTCATGATAGGCTCTTTTTTGAAGTTTAAAAGGAGTAAAGCAGAGTTTTTCTTCTATAGCTATATTAGCGATGTAGTTCAGCGCATTAGTATAAGCTTGAAAAGTATCGGATATAGTATCCGGGAAATCTTTGAGTTTGATAGAGACAGTCCTCTGTATTTTTATCATAAATGTATTATGCCGTACCTTGATGACATTGTCAAATTTTTTAAAAAAGAAAGTGGGGCACTAATTCCTCTCCACGAATGAATTGGGGAGCTTCCTTAGCGCTAATTTTGTGAAGAATCTGTGAGAGTAATTTTTTCCCACTGGAGAATAAAATTATAGTGTACTTAATTACTCTAATTCTACTATCTGTTGACCAGTTCTCTAAGTATATAATTAGACAAAAGATGTCTCTCGCAGAGTCAATTCCGATTATAAAGAGTGTATTCCACATCACTTATGTTGAGAACAGGGGCATTGCTTTCGGGCTTTTTCCTCAAGGGAGCTCTCTTTTTATCGTTATTTCCCTAATTATTATTTTAGGTATTATCTTTTTTGAAAGAAAAAAGGTTATTAAATCATTAAAGGAAAGGTTCTGTTTAGGGTTAATTTTGGGTGGTGCTTTAGGTAATCTTATTGACCGATTGAGGTTCGGGTTTGTAATCGATTTTTTAGATTTCCGCATCTGGCCTGTGTTTAACCTTGCCGATTCTGGTGTCTGTATTGGCGGCATTCTTATGGTATTTTTTCTGTTAAGGAAGCGTCCCTGTAAGGAAAGAACCGTTGGTTAGCGAGACGAAAGAATTTATTGTGCATAAGGGAGAAAAAGGAAAGAGACTCGATTTATATTTGTCTTCTTCTTTTCCTGGCCATTCCAGAAATTCCCTGCAAAAGATGATTGTCCAGGGAGATATACTGGTTAATGGCAAGACTGTTTCCAGACATTATAAAGTTAAGGAAAAAGATGTAGTAACCATAAATCTACCTCCAGTTAAGCCTCACAAGGCATTTCCTGAGAAGATTCCTCTGAATATCATCTATGAAGATAAAGCTGTAATTGTACTCAATAAACCGGCGGGCATAGTAGTCCATCCCGCATGTGGAAACTATTCGGGCACATTGGTGAATGCTCTTCTATACCATTTTCCTAGTTTAGATAAGGGAAAATTTCTCGATATTAATCGAGTGGGGATTGTTCACCGCCTGGATAAGGACACTTCTGGAGTTATGGTTGTTGCCAAAAATAACACCTCCTTGTCCCGTTTAGCCAAACAGTTTGAAAATAGAAAAGTGGAAAAGGTATACTTGGCCTTAGTTTTTGGGAAAATTATAAATCCCGAAGGAAGTATTGAGGCGCCAGTGGGGAGAAAGATTACAGACCGGAGAAAGATGGCTGTAACCTCGATAAGTAGCCGCCAGGCAATTACTGATTTTAGAGTACATGAAATTTTAGGAGATTTTACACTTTTGGAGGTAAGACCAAAGACAGGGAGGACGCATCAGATAAGGGTCCATCTGGCACACATCGGACATCCTGTTGTAGGAGATAGTGAGTATGGACGGCCTGCTCCAAAGAATTGGGGAGTGAGCCGACAGCTTCTACACGCATATAAATTGGGATTCATTCATCCTGTTAAAAAGGATTGGGTAAAATTTACTGCTCCCCTCCCCAGGGAATTCAAAAAAGTAATTGCTCAGTTAAGAAAGGATATGAAAATAGAAGGGAATGGTTGAGAAAAGAAAATATCGCGAATTGTTCAAAAGCAAAGACCTGGTGAGCTTCCGAGTTAACCAGAAAGAAACAGACATATACGTAGCTGTAAATGGTAGAGAAAAGAGAAAGCTAAAGAGTATTATCGCCAAAACAGAGAAATTGGTAGGAGATTACCGTCGGGATATTGAAAATTATATAAAGAATTATCCGATTTTTGAAGTAAGTTTTAGACCCGTGGCTGTAGATTCCAATGCTCCAGAAATTATTAAACAGATGGCCCAGGCAGCGCTACTTGCCAATGTAGGTCCCTTTGCCTCAGTAGCCGGAGCAATCGCTGGTGCAGTGGGAAGGAAATTGTCGGAAGAGATTTCCGATGTAATAATTGAAAATGGTGGAGATGTGTTTATAAAAACTAGCAAAACACGCAAAGTGGGAATATATTATGGTTCGAAAGAGATTTCTAACGGATTTGGTCTGGAAGTCCATTCTCCAGATACTCCCCTGGGAATCTGTGCTTCCAGTGGAACTCGTGGCCATTCTTTCAGTTTTGGTCGAGCCGATGTGGCCGTGGCTGTTTCTAATTCCACTGCTTTAGCTGATGCCTGTGCTACAGCTATGGGAAATTTAGTAAAGGAAAATAGAGATATCGCCAAAGGAATCAATTTTGCCAAGAGTATCGAAGGGATTAAGGGAGTAGTTATAATTAAAGGTGGTCAATTTGGATTCTGGGGTGACATAAGAATAATTAGTATTTGACATATTTTCTATTTTTAGCTATAATCAAAGTTTAGGTTTAATATGACCCTTCCCTCAGGGAAAAAAAATGGTAGTAAGATTGATTAATATAGGTTTTAATAACATAGTTGTTAATCAGAGAATTGTCACGGTAGTTAATCCTACTTCTTCGCCTGTGAAAAGATTGATAGAAGTAGCCAAAAAGAGAGGTAGTTTGATTGACGCTACCTGTGGCCGGCGTACTCGCTCAGTAATCATTACCGATAGTAACCACGTTATCTTATCCGCATTGCAACCAGAAACGATTGGTGAGAGATTTCAACAGAAGACAGAAAAGGCCAACAAGAAGATACTGTCGACTTCTACTATAACAAAGCAGTATAAATTAAGAAAACGGAAATAAAGGTAATGGCTGAATCTGGACTACTCATAATTATCTCTGCTCCTTCAGGCACAGGTAAATCGACTCTGTGCAGAAAGTTAATTAGTGATTTCCCAAACGTCTGCTATTCAGTCTCACTCACTACCAGGGTTCCCCGTCGTGGAGAAGTTCAGGGAAAGGATTACTTCTTTGTCTCCAAGAATGAGTTTAAACAGAAGATCAAAAGGGGTGAGCTTGCAGAGTGGGCATTGGTTCATGGTCATTACTATGGCACACCCAAGAATTTCCTGAAAAAGAATCTGGTTAAAGGAAAAGATGTCATATTAGACATAGATGTGCAGGGTGTGATGAAATTGAAGAAGAGGTATCCCCAGGGGGTGTTTATCTTCCTTGCACCTCCGTCATTTTCTGAATTGGAAAGAAGGATTAAGGGGCGAAGGAGTAATAGCGAAGCAACTATTAAAAAAAGGCTCACTAATGCCCGCTGGGAAATGGGACGAATAGGAAGTTATGACTATTTAGTGATTAATGACCGGTTAGTAGATGCTTTTACAAAGGTTAAATCCATTATACTGGCTGAAAAGAGTAAAGTAAAAAGGTCGAAAAAAAAGATACAAAAATTGAACCTTCTGTAAGAAAATGTGTAAATCTGGCTAATTCTGGATTTAGTAGGAGTAAAAAGAATGGAAAAAGACAAAGCTAAACCTTCGCTGGATGAATTGTTACTCGATAATGTATCTAATAAATACAGGTTGATTATTTTAGCCTCGAAGT
>DATKVN010000097.1 GCA_035530055.1 bacterium
CATAAGCATACCAGAAAAATCCCATAACATTTCAGCAGTTGGCGCTTTCATTCCTCCTAATCTTGTTACACTTTGGGTAATTGCTACATCTGGTCTTCCTCTTAAAATATTGAAGGTTACATTCCAATAGTCCTTATCATAGGTCATCAAATCAATCATAACCCTACGACCCTTATCGTCTACATACCCAGTATCTACCTTGAATAAATCTCTAATATCTTCTATCTTTTTTGGTTTTTCTGGTAGCTTCTTTGTAAATATTAAAGTGCCAACTGTGGCTAAAATCCCAGTAAGTAGAAGTGAATTGACTATATTAAACCTTGACCTACCTGCTCCATAAGTTCCTTTTACTCCCCATTGTGAGAATGATTTTATAATCGTTCGGTAGTTACCTTCGGCATATCCAGGAGCTAAAAATACAAACCTTAAAGCAGTAGTTACCGTTCCACTCCTGCCGAATAACCTCTCATTCATCATTCCATAGAAGTTCTGTCCTTCTTTTATAATCTCTATCTTCTCTTTATCGGTAGTCATTCTGCCCAAATCCTTTTCTCTTTTAGCGACAAAATCCAGATATTTAGCATATTTTACCTTCGGAATAAATCGGTTAAACATCCAATTAACAAATCCTTTTGGAATTTTGGCAGGGAAAATACCTATTTTAGTAAATGCCCCTAAGAAATTCCCACGATTAACTTTATCCACAAAATCAGTTACTATTTTTTTGGATTGAAACTCAGCACTATATTTATGTCCACCTCCCAACTCAATATACTCAAGGTATTCAGGGCTTCGGAATATAGGGTCATTTTCTCTAAATCCAAAAGTTGCTCCTCTCACAGCCGTCTTTTTATAAGCAAAGCCAAAATATCCACTATCAACTGCTGATTGCTTAGCAATTGATACTGCGTGGAAAGCACTACCAATAAATTTATATGTCCTTAAAGTATTATTTATTTTCCGAAGAGCATTTAAAACTGGAATTCTTGTTATCTTATTAGTTGAAATCAAGTTATTTATAAGACGAGCTAAGTTCGGTTCAACTCTTAAATCTCTGAAAACTGGGTCATTAACTTTATCCCATTCTAATGGTGCCTTGCTCGTTTCCTCTATGTATATTCCCTTTCCAGTTCGCAGTAGTTCTTCTTTCATCCAATTCATTCCCTCTAAATTGGCAATAGCCCTAAATTCTGACCTCAGGTTGGCTACGGGGTTCTTATATTTTAATTCCAATCCGTATGCTTTAGCATCGGCAACTGTCGGGAATATCTTTTGTTTGGTAAACTTTTCAGTTGACCTCCAGTAATCCAAGAACTTGCTAACCTTTTTGGGGTTTTTATACATTCCATAGAAGTAATCCTCAACCTTGTGTATGTCCTTGCCAGCAACCTCTTGTAAAAACTTATAGTTGAAATCGGCTATTTCCTGAATTGCTTTTTTAATGGCGGGAACTTTCAGTTCTTTTGATATTTCGGCAAATGCTTTTATCTGAATTCTGCGGGCTTCTAAAGAACTTGTTTTACCTCTTGTCAACATCAAATTGCCCAAATCCTTATCAGAGAACTTATCAAACCATTTCTCAAGCTCGCTTATATTGGTATCCATTGTTTCTAATCTTTTTTGGTCAAATTCTACCAATCTGGCTTCTGGCTTATGAATGCCCCGAATAACCGTTGCATAGGGTTCGCCTGCTACCAGTTTAGCAGGTTCAATTATTCTCATCATAAATTCTGGTATATGTCTTCCTGTCTTCCCTAAAAACTTTCCAGCTTCCATTGCTTTATTAAGAACAGGTCTTACTTCTTCTGATAAAAACTTATCAAGACCGGGGTCAGGCATTATCGCAACCGCATAAAGTTTGCCTTCTTCCTTAGGGGGTTTTTTAATTTCAGGGAGTTTTGGCTTTGCTTTAACTTCTGGTTTAACTTCTGGTTTAACAAAAAGTCCATCAAATATAGGTTTCGCTGGTGGTGCTTTCTTTTTTTCTTCAATAACTCCTGCTCTTATTTCTCCTCCAGCACCGAGTAATGCTAATGGAGCAGTTCCCATTAAAGTTTGAGCTATCGTTTCAGGTGCTTCTTCTTTGAAATACTCCACAATACTTTCCAGTATACCCTTATTTTCTGCGACAGTTTTAACTGTTACTCTCTGTATTACTCCCTGAATAAGTTCCTCAAGCGTTTCAACAATTTCAACTGTTGTGAATGTTTTTATCCCTTTTTTGAGTATACCCTTTACAGTAAAATCTTTTACAACTTTCTTAACAACTTGTTTTTTTATTTGTCCAAATAGAGCTTTTTTAAAAGTTGGCGATAGAGCAGATAATATAGGCAAATCCCCAGCTACCTCAACCCCAGCAATTACTGGACCAATTATTGCCCCAAGTATAGCAGCCTGTTCGTCATCAACCCCTTCTCTTTTTAAATCTTCGGTTATATCTTGTGATTCCATCGGAGTCATCACAGCCATTGCGGACATTAAAGAAAGCCAGGGATTTTTAGTAAGAGCAAAAGTGGCAGCGGTAGTCCCCATAACAGCTCCACTGAAAGCAATAGGAGTTGCCGCTACATAACCCCAATAAGCGGGGTCTAATAAAACTGATGGGTCTTCTTTAACAGTTTCTATCACTCCTTTTTCCCATTCTTTCCTGGGATATAATTCAGGGTGAGAAGATAACCATTCTCGGTATCTTAATTGGGACTTATCATAACTTTTTTTGAATACAGGTCTTAATTTTTTATTAACTTTATTAACTGTTTTTGCTTGTTTTTCTGTAACATACATACTTTCAAACGGAGATGTTCCAAGTGGAAATGCAATTCTCATAGGATGAAAACCAGGTTCAATATCCCTAAACACTGTATTCGGTAAAGTATCAACAAAATAGGTTTTGGTTCGTTCCCACATTCGTTTTCCAGTAAGATAAAATTGGTCCCAAATATCCTTTATTTTACTTTCTTTGATTTCTTCTTTCGGTTTAGGAGGCATTTCTCCTACTTCCAATTTAAATTCTTCTACTGGAGTTTCTTTCCAGGTCGGTAAGGGCAATTCCTTTTCTTCCCAAACTGATGGTTCTTTTTCTATCGGAGGAGCAGAACCTGCTTCCTTCAGAGCTTTCAAGCCAGGGGTTGTCGGTTGCCATTCAGGATATTCAAGAGTCCAATCAGTTGGTTTCTTTTCGGGTTTCTCAAACAAACCCTCAAACACCCCTCCTTCTGAGGGAGCTTTCTTTTCTTTAATTTCTGGTATTCCGAATAAATTTTCAAACATAATTACTATCTTGCTATTTTGTAATCCCCTAAGTGAGTTGGGTTCGCAAACATTTCAAAATACTCATCATATTTATCTTTACTATAACCAGCTTCAAACCAAGCCTTTTTACCTTTCTTATAATCGTCAGGTGAAACATATCCATCGCCTCCTCTCGCAGCCATTAGTTGGGTTTTCATTCCTGCTTTTGCTTCTTTTAGTTGTTCAGCTTCTGACGGTGCTCCTTCTTTTGTCTCTAACCATTTAGCATAAGTTTTCCCAGTTCCAGCTTTTCCACCTGCCAAACTCCATTCCTCATAAGAAGTTGGGTAATCTGGTGCTTTTTCTACTCCTGCCTCTCCGATATCCACCCATCCAGCTCCATCCCACTGCCACATCCGCCCTCCCCACGCTTTCATTGTTGGCGCTCTTGGAGCTTCAGCCACTTCTGGTTCAGCATATGCCTCCTGATAATAAGGCATCAACCCAAGAATGTTCTCCGCGTATCCTGCTTGCTGGGCTCTGTTCATTTCCTCTAA
>DATKVN010000098.1 GCA_035530055.1 bacterium
ATATACTTTTATGTTTGACCTGGCAAGGAGTAAAGCGAAAGGAGAGAATGTTGTAGAGAGAGAACCCTTGCAGGGCAAGCGGTTCACTTATTTATCTTTTTGTAGTAGTCTGGGAGCATTAAGCTGGCGACCGTTATCCAGTTTTAGAGAAGAAGATAAACCACCCTACTCCGAGCGAGAGATTAATATTAGTAAATACACGCTGTCCTTCTCTATTCCCTATAGTCCAAAGGTTTCTTTCGGGATGAATATAAGCTATCTACATGGCTCGCTGGGAATTGCTCAAGAGGTCCCTTCACCTCAGGCAAACATCTCTACAGGAAATGGGTGGGGTTTAGATTGGGGAATAATTTACACTTATTCACCATCGCTCAAGATGGGAATTTCCCTGGAGAATAGTCCTGCTTACATTTACTGGAGTGATTACCATTCCGACCCATTGCCATTAAATCTCAGAGTAGGTATGGGGATAAACATGGCAGAATTTTTGACTTTTGCTTCCGATTTTGAGCAGAGATTCTATGCAAGAAAGAACGGTGGTCGGAACTCACTGGCAGTTTATCACCTGGGCCTGGAGTATATTCTTCCTCGCAATATTTTTCTCCGCCTGGGAATGTTTGGTGAGAATTTTAGTGAAAAGAGGAAAGTAAATTATACCTGGGGGCTTGGTTTTATCGAAGGTATGTATATTTTAGATTTTTCCCTTAAGAAATATTATCTCGATGGTATCGGGTCTCCTGTTTATAGTTATCTCTGTTCTTTGAGTCTACCTTTTTGAATTGGTAATGACTTCAGGCGGATTTTGCGACTTTACCTGCAGTAATGCATTGGGTACATACGTAGGCTTTCTTTTTTTTTCCATTTAGAATTATGTTCACTTTTTGCAAATTGGGTCTAAATTTCCGTCTTGTTTTGTGGTGGGAGTGACTGATGTTGGAACCGGTACGCACAGATTTACCGCAGATTACACATTTCTTAGGCAATTGTCTCCTCCTGTAAAATTTTAATTAGTTTAGCAAAATATAAAAATAATTGCAAGAATATTTTAGTATCAGAAGCACAAAAAATCTTTTGTAGTTAAAAAGACAGATTGTTCGTCTCTGGCAATTTTTTTAATGCTGCGGGAGCCATCTCGGCCGGGAAGAAAGGATGTAAGGGCTGACGGCTCTGTCAGCCCTTTTAATGGACAGACACGGCGGTCTGTCCCTACAGGATGAAAAAGCCCGCATGCACGGCATTTATCATGAAAGATTTGAATATGTCTGTTCAGTTCTTAAAGGGTGTGGGCCCCGAAAGAGCAAGAATATTGAAGAAGATTGGCATTGAGACAGTAGGAGACCTCATTACTTATTTTCCTTTCCGGCATGAAGATCGCTCCCATTTGAAGCTCTTTGCACAAATCACCCCTGGAGAAGAAGCCACTGTCCTGGCAGTAGTTAGTGAGCATAAGATTACATTTACCAGAGGTGGAAGGCCCCTTCTGAAAATTCTCCTTGAAGACGGCAGTGGCAAGGCAACGATGGTCTGCTTTAACCAGCTCTACTTGAAAGATTCCCTGCCTCCCGGCACTTCAGTTGTTCTACACGGTAAATTTGAACGCACCTTTCGCGATTTACAGATTACCAATTTTACCTACGAGAAACTGGCAGGAGAAGAAGACGACTTAATTCACACTAAGAGAATTGTTCCCATATATCAAGTTACCTCAAAGTTAAATTTACGTTTCTTAAGGACACTGATTAAGAGAGCGCTCGATTCATACCTTTCCTATTTAAGAGAGACTCTGTCCGAAACTATCCTCAGAGAATATAACCTGATGCTTTATCAACAAGCTGTGTATAATATACACTTTCCCTCCACCCGGGAGAAGGGAGAGGATGCCCGGAGAAGACTTATATTCGAGGAGTTTTTCTTCTGGGAATTGGCTATGGCATTAAGAAGGCGACAGGTGAAGGTTATAAACAAGAATAGGAAATATCAGTTGAGAAAAAATCTTTTAACAGCCTTCAAAGAGAAACTACCTTTCGATTTTACTTCTGCTCAGAAAAGAGTAATCAGAGAAATTTTTAATGACCTTATGTCACCCAAGCCAATGAATAGGCTCCTCCAGGGAGATGTGGGAAGTGGTAAGACAGTAGTGGCTCTGGCAGCTATCCTCTTAGTTGTGGAGAATGGCTATCAAGCTGCAGTGATGGCTCCTACTGAAATTCTGGCTGAACAACATTATCTGACTTTGCGTCAGATGCTGGAAGGTTTACAAGTCAAAGTGGAATTGGCTACAGGGAAAATGGGACAGAAGAAGAAGAGAGAGGTTTACCAGAGAATTGTCCGGGGAGAATCTCAGATAATTATCGGCACGCACGCATTAATTGAGGAGGGGGTCAAATTTTCCAATTTAGCTCTGGCGGTCATTGACGAACAGCATAAGTTTGGAGTTGTGCAGAGGGCGAGGTTGAGGAAGAAGGGGGAAAACCTGGATATCCTGGTAATGACAGCCACGCCAATACCTCGCACACTAACCTTAACAGTTTACGGAGACCTGGACGTTTCTATAATCGATCAATTACCTCCGGGAAGGAGAAAAGTCCTCACCCAGAGGCTTTCTGAGGAAGAAGCTTATCAGATGGTTATTGATGGGGTAAGAAAGGGACAGCAGGCTTACATTGTCTATCCCATAATTAATGAATCGGATAAGTTGGAATTACGCGCTGCAGTGAAAATGGCAGAGAGACTGATGGCTACTGTGTTTAAAGATTTGAGAGTTGGTCTCCTGCACGGACAGATGAAAAGTGACGAGAAAGAACAGGTGATGATGAAATTTTTGAACAGGGAATTTGATATTTTAATTACTACCACTATAATTGAGGTAGGTATCGATGTGGCCAATGCCTGTTTGATGGTTATTGAGCACAGTGAAAGGTTTGGGTTGGCTACTCTACACCAATTACGGGGGAGGGTGGGGAGAGGCACTGAACAGTCCCTTTGCATTTTACTCGGACAAACTAAGACGGAGGAAGCAAAAAAGAGAGCACAGATTATGTTGGAAACTAACGATGGATTTCGCATTGCCGAAGAGGACTTGAGATTACGCGGTGGTGGGGAATTCTTTGGCACTCAACAGCACGGACTTCCTGAATTTAAAATTGGTAACATTGTTTTTGACCAGCGTGAATTAGAACTGGCACGCCAGGCAGCCTTTCATCTGATTAGTAGAGACCCTGTTCTAACTCTTCCGGAAAACGGAGTAATTAAGCAAAAGTTTAGAGAGAAATTTAAAGAAAAATTCGGCCTGGCAAGTGTGGGATAATTAGTTTAGCACAGATTGAATCTGTGCCTACTGTCATCCTGAACTTGTTTTCTCTGTCATCCTGAACTTGTTTTCTCTGTCATCCTGAACTTGTTTCAGGATCTTTTCCCTCTCAAGAGATGCCGAAACGAGTTCGGCATGACATTACTTTACCAGTCCCGACAAGTCGAGATACTCTTACCTGACATCTGTAGGCACAATTTTCCCGATTGAAAATCGGGATGCAGAAGGAGTAAAGAGATGAAAAAGAAGGGAATTGCTGTTTATCCAGGGAGTTTTGATCCGGTTACCAATGGACACATCGACGTAATAAAAAGGGCAGTTCGGTTATTTGACCGGGTAATAGTAGCAGTGATTGAAAATCCCACTAAGAAGACACTATTTTCAGTGGATGAACGAATGGAGATGCTGAGAGCTGTAACCAGAGGACTCTCAGGAGTGGTGGTCTCCCATTTCGATAGGTTATTAGTCGACTACATGAAGAAGAAGAGAGCAAACATTATCCTCAGGGGACTACGGGCAGTGTCTGACTTTGAATACGAGTTTCAAATGGCATTAACCAACCGCAAGTTAGCACCAGACATAGAAACAGTGTTCCTTATGCCGGCAGAGGCGTATACTTATTTGAGTTCAAGTATAGTCAAAGAAGTAGTTAGACTGAATGGCAGTGTAAAGGGATTCGTTCCTCGACAAATTGAGGCACGCTTGAGAAGAAAGCTGTTGACAAAGTGAAAACGCCGTGGTATACTAAAAATTAGTCAGTTTACTTTAACTTTTTTTGAATTAGAGAGGATTTACGAGAGTTATGGCTAAGGGTCCGGCAATAAAAAAGAAATTAGGTGACTTATTAGTAGAAGTAGGGATAATTACCGCCGAACAATTGCAAGAAGCTTTAGAGGAAGGAAAAATCAGGGGAGGCAGGCTGGGCGAGACTCTCATGGAATTGGGCTATATTACTGAGGATGTTTTATTAGCTTTTCTGGGTAAACAGTGCGGTGTATCTTACGTTAGCCTATCCGAATATGGAGAGATTGACGATGAAGTCATTAAGAGTGTCCCCGAGAGCATTGCCAGGCATCAGACCCTAATTCCCATTGCCCTGGAGGGGAAGACCCTCATCATAGCTATGAGTGACCCCTTAAATGTTTTTGCCATTGACGATCTGAGACTAATGACCGGGAGAGAAATTAGCGTAGTGATTGCATCAGAAACTGAGATTAAGAGTGCTATTGAGAAGTATTATGGAGCTAAAAGCTCTATGGAAGATATCGTGAAAGAGATGGAACTCTCAGTAAAAGATGAGGGAAATGTAGAGGTAGTAAAAAAGACCGATACCGGAGGAGATGATATAATTGCTCTGGAGGCAGCTGGAGAAGAGGCGCCAATAATTAAGATTGTTAATCTTCTGTTGACTGCAGCTGTCAAATCAGGAGCTTCGGACGTCCATATCGAGCCTTATGAGAAGACCCTCAGGGTGCGTTATCGAATCGATGGGGTTTTACACGAAGTCTCTTCTCCGCCTAAAAAATTGCAGAATGCGGTTGTTTCCCGGTTAAAGATTATGGCTTCACTGGACATTGCTGAGCGTCGCTTGCCCCAGGATGGTAGAATTAAGATTAGAGCGGTAAATAAAGAAATTGACCTGAGGGTTTCTGTTCTACCTACCTCCTTTGGTGAGAAAGTGGTTATGCGTATTCTGGATGCTTCTTCTTTGTGTCTCGATTTGACTAAGCTGGGATTTGAACCAGATGCTCTTTCCATTTATAAGAAAAATATCGAAGTGCCTTATGGAATCATCCTGGTTACAGGACCAACTGGTTCTGGTAAATCTACCACTCTCTATTCTACCTTAAGCACTCTTAATTATCCTGACCGTAATATCATTACTATAGAAGACCCTGTTGAATATGTCCTGCAAGGTATCAACCAGGTGCAGGCAAAAGCAGACATTGGTTTAACTTTTGCTGCAGGGCTTAGGTCATTTTTGCGTCAGGACCCGGATATAATTATGGTTGGTGAAATCAGAGATACTGAGACTGCTGAGATTGCTATTAATGCCGCACTAACAGGACACTTAGTATTTTCAACTCTGCACACCAACGATGCTCCAGGTGCTATGACCCGTTTGAATAATATGGGTATTGAACCCTTCCTGACCACTTCCACAGTAATTATGGTTGTTGCTCAAAGATTAATTAGAGTAATCTGTAAACATTGTAAAGAGTCCTATGAGGTTCCCACCGATTTCCTTTCAAGTATTGGAGTTAAAGAGGAAGAGATAAAAAGTAAAAAGAAAGTGACGCTCTATCGGGGCAAGGGATGCGATAACTGCAGTAACACCGGTTACCGGGGACGAATAGCGTGCTTTGAAGTCATGGAAATTAGTGATGATGTAAAGGATCTTGTCTTAAACAGGGAATCCACGCATTTAATCAAGTCAAAAGCGAGAAAGAATGGCATGCTAACTTTGCGAGAGGGTTCCATCAGGAAACTTTTGACAGGCGTAACCACAGTTGAAGAGGTAATGAGGGTTACCTTTGCTGATGTGGAATAACACGGCACTGTAAACAGTGCCCAACTGAATCGGTCCATGCATCTGGAGTCCTCCCGAAAGGGAGGAATAACCTTGCTTTCGCAAGGACTCCAGAACTTTTTGGAGTCCTCCCGAAAGGGAGGAGTAACCTTGCTTTCGCAAGGACTCCAGCCTATTCTTCGGGCGCCCTTTAGGGTGCCGATAAAGGAGTAATTAATGATATCTATTGATGAATTACTTCAATTAATGATGGAGAAGGGAGCATCTGATTTACACTTAACAGTAGATGTTCCACCTACTTTGAGGATTGACGGAGAACTTGTCCCCACAGAATATGAGAAGCTTCAGGAAGACCAATGTCAAAGATTAGTCTATAGCCTGTTAACCGATAAACATAAAGAGAGATTTGAATCTACAAACGAGCTTGACCTGTCCTTTGGAATCAAAAACGTAGGACGTGTTCGAATGAACGTGTTCAGGCAACGAGGGGTAGTGGCAGCATCTCTGAGAGCAATACCCAACTATTTTATGACTTTCGAGGAACTGGGACTGCCGTTAGCAGTTTTTGATGCGGTTAAATTGCCTGTCGGCTTGGTGTTAGTAACGGGGCCCACTGGCTGTGGTAAGACGACAACCCTTGCTTCAATGATGAATTACATTAATGAGCATCGCAGTGGACACATTGTTACAGTTGAGGATCCCATCGAGTACGTTCATCCCCACAAGAATTGTATAGTTAGCCAGAGAGAGATAGGTAGTGATACTTCCTCCTTTGGCCTGGCGCTAAAGCATTTATTTCGTCAAGACCCAAATTTCATCCTGGTCGGCGAAATGCGCGACCTGGAAACTATCTCTTCTACGCTAACAATCGCTGAGACAGGCCATCTGGTATTTGCCACTCTGCACACAACAGATGCCACCCAATCAATTAATAGAATCATAGATGTTTTTCCCCCATACCAGCAACCGCAAATTCGTTCTCAGTTATCGTTTGTCTTGCAAGCGGTTTTCTGTCAGAGATTACTTCCCAGGGCAAGTGGCAAAGGGAGATGTCTGGCAGTGGAAGTTTTAAGGGTTACTCCGGGTATCAGGAATATGATCAGGGAAGAGAAGACGGAGCAGATTCCTTCAGCTATGCAGGCAGGAGGAAAATTCGGAATGCAGACAATGAACTGGAGCCTCTACGACCTTTACACGCGTAGACAAATTACTTATGCCCAGGCATTGGCAGAGAGCCCGGATGTCGATGATTTAAAGAGAATCTGCAAGAAGGAAGAGGGTGTAGTGGCGGGGATGAAAAATAAAGGGTTGAGGTGAGTAAGAAATGGCACTATTCGGTTATAAAGTCAGGAGCCCACAGGGAAATGTTTTGACCGGAACAATAGAAGCGAGAGAACAGAGGATGGTTATCGATCGCCTCAGACACCAGAGGTTTATCGTTTTAGAAATCGGAGAAATTAAGAAGAGTGCTTCCAAAGACCTTCTGGATAGTATAAACTTCTTGAAAAAAAGAGTAAAACAAAAAGACCTCGTTCTATTTAGCCGGCAGCTATCTACACTGATTGGAGCTGGTGTGCCCATTGTTCAGGGTTTAACAATCCTTGTGGAACAGATAGAAAATCCGGCTTTCAAAAAAGTTATCACCAGTGTGCGGGAAGATATTGAATCAGGAACATCGATTACTGAAGCTCTCAGCAGGCACCCTACAGTGTTCAGTGAGTTGTATGTGAATATGGTGAAGTCTGGAGAACTTGGTGGTATCCTGGATATTATTCTGGAGAGGCTCTCAGCCTACCAGGAATCTGCCGCCGCATTGCGAGGTAAGATTAAATCAGCAATGGTCTATCCAGCAGTGATTGCCCTTGTTGCCGGCGGCGTTACTGCATTCTTGATGATAGTGGTTGTCCCTATGTTTGTCAAAATATTTCAACAGGTTGGTGCTGAGTTGCCACTTCCTACCCAGATACTGCTTGCGGTTAGTAATTTTCTCAAACGTTATATTATCTTTTTAATCATTGGGCTTATTGCTTTTGTTGTGGGTCTAAGACAATACTATAAGACAGAGGCAGGGAGTATGTATATAGACAGGTTGTTGCTCAGGCTTCCCCTTTTCGGTTCACTCTTAAGAAAGGTAGCTGTAGCTAAGTTTACCAGGACTTTCGGGACGCTGGTTAAGAGTGGCGTGCCCATACTTCAGGCCTTAGAGACTGTGGCCAAGACTTCAGGAAATAGAGTTGTTGAAAAGGCTGTCCTGCAAGCGAAGGATGCTATTCGGGAAGGAGAGAGAATATCCGACCCCTTAAAAGCAAGTGGTGTCTTTCCGCCAATGGTAACCCAGATGATTTCAGTGGGCGAGGAGACAGGTAACCTGGATGCGATGTTAGCGAAGATTGCCGAGTTTTATGAGCAGGAAGTGGATGCTGCTGTTTCCGGTCTAACTTCCTTGATTGAGCCAGTAGTTGTTGTGTTTATGGGTGTTATCATTGGCGCTATTGCCATTGCTATGTATATGCCTATGTTCCAGCTCGGTGCTCTGGTTGGCAGGTAAAATAGTTTATAGACAAGGGAAAGGTCTGGACTCCTCCCGAAAGGGAGGCTCGGCATGGTGAATCGGCCCTCGCTGCATTGGAGTAGCACCGCTTGAGGTGCGTTAACGCGAAACAAGTTTCGCTACTCCAAATAACTGGAGTAGGTAAGCTTTGCTTCCTATTAATTCTATATGCAATTTAAATTTTCATTAAATTTCATAAACTGGTTGACAGCCGGGGAAAATTGTGGTAACATCATATATTAGCGAAAAGGCACTCTAAAGAGTGCCCCCGATACTTATCGGGGTCGCCCTTCAGGGTGACGAAAAAAAGGAGGTGATATAGAGTGTTGAGATTTCATAGGAAGAGTAAAGGATTTACCTTGATTGAGTTGATGATTGTGGTGGCAATTATTGGTATTCTGGCGGCAATCGCCATCCCCAGATTTGCTAACTTGATTGACCGAGCCAGGGAGGCGAGGACCCAGGGTAACCTCGGTTCCATCAGGTCGGCAATGGCTATCTGCTATGGTGCGACAGATGGTACCTGGCCAGCCACAGTAGCTGCTCTGGCTGTCGTTGCAGTTCCGGGTCCCTACTTAGACGTGGTTCCCACGGTTCTGCTTCCTGGTGCCATGGGCCATGTGGAGAATAATGCCGAGGTAGTTGTTGCTGGCGATACTGGGAGTTGGTTCTACAACGGTGCTGCCGCTGTTGGAGGAGTGGTAAACGTTGATTGCGTCCACGCCGATTCCGGAGGAGACTTAGTCAATACCTGGTAATCCTTTGCACTGTATAGGTTGATGTGTCAATTAAGGAAATTAGACAAATTGGCATGATAATTGGTAAGTAATTAATTGGCCATCAACCTATTTTTTATTATCTAATGGTGGCAATAAGAACAGAAAATCTGACGAAAATCTATATAAGAAAACACCTCTTTAGCTCAAAGAAAACAAATGCCTTAGAGAATCTAAATCTCGAAATCGAAGACAGAAAAGTTTTCGGGCTTTTGGGACTGAATGGTTCAGGAAAGACAACCTTACTTAAGCTTCTGGTAGGCTTGCTCTTTCCCACAAAAGGTTCTGTCTATATTTTTGAGCAGAAATTCCCCCACCTATCTCTACTCTCCAGAATCGGTTATCTCCCCGAATTTCCCTGTTTCCTTATGTATCTTACGGCAAGCGAGATACTCCATTTTTATGGTAAGCTTTATGGCCTTTCTACAAAAGAAAGAGAGAAGAAGGTAGAGGAGACATTAGATTTGGTAGACCTTAAGGAGAACAGGAACGACCGTTTAGCCGACTTCTCCAAAGGAATGCTGGAAAGGATAGGTATGGCTCAGGTTCTTCTCCACGACCCGGAACTTTTGCTACTGGATGAGCCCACTTCCGGACTCGACCCCCTGGGAATTAAGAAAATGCGCCAGACAATTCTGAGGTTAAAAGAGGAAGGGAAAACAATACTTTTGAGTTCACATTTCGTTACCGAGGTAGAAAGAGTCTGCGACCAGGCAGGAATTCTACATAAGGGAAAATTGAAAAGAGTAGTGGAGATGAGAGAACTGGAAAGTAGCCTGGAAGACCTTTTTACAGAGACTGTCTCTGAGGATGTATAGTGAAGAAGATATTTGCAATTGCAGAATATACGGTTAAAGAGAACATCAGGCATAAGGTTTTCTATACTATTCTTCTATTTGCTCTCGTGGTCATAGTTAGTTCT
The DNA here is from genome assembly GCA_035530055.1 of bacterium. Classification (NCBI taxonomy): domain Bacteria; species bacterium. Next base: position 10,090 of record DATKVN010000098.1, read on the forward strand.
GTTCTCTTCTCCATGCTTTCGCCAGAAGAAGAGACCAGGGTAATCTTGGATATCGGTCTGGGTGCAATTGAAATATTCGCTTTCTTGAGTGCTATTTTTGCAGCAGTTGGTCTGGTGTTGGGGGAGATGGAAAATAAGAGCGTCTCTCTCATTCTGACAAGACCGGTGAGGCGCTTCGAATATATCTGGGGGCGCTATTCTGGCATTCTTTCTATCTCCTTGTTCAATATTCTGTTAATGTCCTCTGGGCTCCTGTTTCTTCTATTCATTAAGGGCTGGAGTTTCGACTTCAGGTTCTTACTGGCAGTAACTTTTATTTTCCTTAAAGTGGTAATTATAAGTGCTTTGGCAATTCTTATCTCTCTGATTTCCACTTCAGCAATTTCCAGCATCTCTGTGACTTTCTTCTTATGGGTTCTCGGTCATGTTACTGACCATTTGAAATATCTAAATCACGTATTGCTGGAAGAAGGAGTTAAAATCACAATATTTCTAAAAGCAATCTACTATCTTTTGCCCAATTTTCAATACTTAAATGTTAAAGATTACATAGGTTACCCGAATCCCTTAGTGGGAACTACTATTTTCTGGCAGGTAGCCTATAGTTTAGCTTATGCCAGCGTAGCCATCTGGCTTTCAGTTCTCGTCTTCTCCCGAAAAGAATTCTGATAGTTTATAATAGGGTGGATTCCTTGCGAAAGCAAGGTTATTCCTCCCTTTCGGGAGGACTCCAGAGTATAGACTGACCTGAAGAGGAAAAAATGAAGAAATCTATTTCTTTCCTTATTCTGATTTTGCCTCTCTTGGGCTTATCTATTTTCACTCAGTACCAGGTTGAGAGGAGATTTGAATTTCCTCTGCCATCGATAGTAGAGATTAAGCCTTCTTCTTTTATCTATTTCTGGGGGAGCTTGCTCGGTCTTCGTCGACTTTCTTCCGATTTAGCCTGGATAAGACTCCTGCAGTATTACGGGACTTTAGAAAAAGAGGAACACGTTCACCACCTGGACCATTGTGAGAGAGGGGAGTATGAGGAGCTACTTCCCATGTGTCAGGAGGTGGTTCGGTTTGACCCTTATTTCCATTATGCGTATCTATTCGGTGGTGGCTGTCTTGCCTTTAATCACCAGCGATACGATGAGGCCATCGAGCTTCTTCAAGAAGGAGTCAAAAATAATCCTAAATTCTGGAGATTCCGTCTTTACATAGCAGCAATTGTTTATACTAAGACCAAAGAGTATGATAAAGTTGTTCCTCTTCTGGAGGAGGCGATTAGATACAGAGACTGCCCGGAAGTAGTTAAGATTTTTCTCGCCAATATCTATAAGGCTAAAGGAGAATATGTAAAAGCAATAGCTATCTGGGAAAATATTCTTGCTACCAGCAGGGATGAGTGGACGAGATCAGCAGCAGAAAGTCATCTAAAAGAGATGGAAATTCCCCGTTAGAAATCTTGCCCCGTTTAGAGATAAATCTCTAACGGGGTGAAGGAGCTTTGAGGTTTTATTATTCTATTTTATCATTTTCATTTTAGGTTTGGGATTTGGCAGTTTTGCCAATGTGTGCATCTATCGCCTACCCCGAGGAGAGTCGATAATCCGGCCAGGCTCGCACTGTCCTAAGTGTGGAAAGCAAATTAAGTGGTATGACAATATACCATTAATAAGTTATGCTCTTCTCGGAGGAAGATGTCGTTACTGTGGGGAAAAGATATCTCTCCAGTATCCTTTGATAGAGCTAATAACGGCATTTCTCTTCCTTCTTACCTATCAGAAGTTTCAAGGCGCCCCTGTCACAATGGTAATTTTCCTTCTTTTAGTATTGTCCTTGATTATCGTTTCTACAATAGACCTTCAAACCTATACCATCCCAAATAGATTCACCTATTCATTAATTATTCTCGGCCTGTTTTCTTCACCTTTCAATTCCTTTCTCAGAGAGTATAATGGAATAATAATAAGTAGCTCCAAACAGTTGTCTCTCATTGTCTCTTCTTTTCTGGGACTCCTTGTAGGCGGCGGGATACTCTATTTGATTGCCTTATTAGGGAGAAAGATGTTTAAAAGAGAGGCTATGGGAGGTGGAGATATAAAGTTAATCTCCGGAGTAGGTGCTTTCCTGGGAGCGGGCAATGTACTCTGGGTAATATTTTTAGCAAGTCTCCTGGGTGCGGTAACCGGGGGTGCGTTGAGAATTACTGGTAAATATAAAAAATTTCAGGAAATTGCTTTTGGAACCTATATTTCTTTGGGGACAGTATTGGTTTTTCTGTTCCAGCCAGGACTTAATCGTATTTACCTTAACTTAATTTCTATCTGTAAATGAGAGAGCTCTGGAAATAGGATAAGGAGTAGCAGACCTTGGTCTGCGTTTTGGAGTGTCAAACGAAAGAAAAGGAGTAGCAGACCTTGGTCTGCGTTAAGTTAAGCTTTACACTCCAAGAGTTTGTCTGGAGTGTCAAACGAGTAGGGGTTCGATTTATCGAACCTATCCGGGCGGGCTCAATAAATTGAGCCCCTCCAGGAAAGTTGTTGACAATTATTGTCTTTCTAGTATATAATTAAGAAAAATAGGGGAAAAGATGGGACTATTCAGTGGTGGTAAAGAATTAGTAGGTATAGACGTTGGGACTCACTCCATTAAGCTCGTGGGATTGAAAGGAACCCCTGCCAGATGGAGTCTGGCTAAGTATGCCATTAGTGAAATTCCTGCGGGCTCTATCGAAGAGCTTTCTCCTGAAGAGAGAAAGGCAGTAATGACTTCTGCTCTAAAGAATATGCTCTCCACTACAAAAATAAGGACAAAAAAGGTTGCCTCTTCGGTTTCTGGAAATGCGGTAATTGTTCGTTATGTGAAATTTCCCCGAATGAGCCCTTCCGATTTGGAAAAGACCATCCAATTTGAAGCTGAACCTTACATTCCATTTGACATTCGTGAAGTCAATATAAGCACCCACATATTAGGCGACATTATGGAAGAAGGACAACCAAAAATGGAGACAGTTCTGGTGGGAGCGAAAAAGGAGCTTTTGCAAGAACGGTCGGAGATTATCGAGGGTGCGGGGTTAAAGCTTTTAATAATAGACGTAGATGCGTTTGCTTTAGAAAATGCTTATGAAATTACCAGAGATAAAGAACGTGCAGAGACAGTGATGTTGCTCAATCTGGGAGCGACAACATCCAATATTAATATTCTCGAAAATGGCATTTCAAAAATTGTGCGGGATATATTTATTGCTGGCAATAGTTTTACCAGGGCAATTCAGAGGAATTTGCAAGTCGAGTATTCAGAAGCAGAAAATCTAAAAAGGAAATATGGCTTGACTTTAACGGGCGCAGAAGAAGAATTGGAAAGTATAGCTGCCAAAGATGAAACAAAAGTCCAGGTTTCCACTATCCTGATGCCACTTATCCGTGAACTTGTGGGAGAGGTTCGCAGGTCAATCGATTATTACCAGGCGCAGACCGGGGGAGAAAAGAGCGTAGACAGGATTATGCTAAGTGGTGGTAGTTCGAAGTTAAATAACCTGGATAGATTTTTGAGTGATGAACTCGGGTTGCCGGTAGATATAAATAATCCTTTCCGGGGAATAGATACAGCAAGAATTTCTGGTACAGATTGGCAGGAGCTGGCTCCTTTATTTGCTGTGGCTGTAGGGCTGGCTACCAGGCGCGAAGGGGACACCA
>DATKVN010000099.1 GCA_035530055.1 bacterium
TTCATTCTCTGTTAAAGAATCAGAGTCCTTTTCTAGCTTTTCAAGAAGTAACCAATAGAGCTTTATTTTTGCTTGTTTTATTTCTAGGCTCATGGGACCATCCTCTGCCGCCCTACATCACGCTCACCTATCTTTTTTACCATCTCCCTCTTGGCCTTCAATGCCAGATTGTCAAACCGCAACCTTAGCTTTCCCATGCTCAAAACATTCGCCATCTCGAAATCGTCCTGGAGGCAGAATAGAATCACCGTCCGAATCTCATTTGGATCCCACTCATCAACCTCTCTCAGCAACCGACATTGGTTATACCAGAATTCCTTCTGCTTTTCGGTTAGCTTTCCGGCCTTGGCACGGGGATTGTTCTTTAAAATCCCTTCAATCAGAAGTGAAGAGAGTTCAATATCCACGTCCGAATATTTTGTGTTCGGACATGGTTCTTTATCTTCATTCTTATTATTAAGAGAAGGAATAAGAGAAGAAGTAAGAGTGTTGGCCTTTGGTTCACTTTTGGTTGAAGGGTGGTTCGCCTTTGGTTCAACCTTTCCCCGCCTGGATTCTCCACTTTTTATGCCACCTTCTCTTGATTTTTTCTTCCAGGCCTGAATTTTCTTTCTTTCTTTTTCTAATCTTTTATTGAAAAGTTTTCCTTTTTTTTCATAAAAACATTGACCAACTTTTTTCCAAATGGATGGCCAGTTTTCCGGATTGCCACAAAGGGCTTTCAACTCATCCTGATTATTAGGAAGTCCCCGCTCTAGCCACTCATGGCTTAATAGGGTTATGTATGCCCCCCTCTCTTCCATGCTCATCATTATTACTTTAAAGTCAGATACAAATTCGCTTGGATAGAACTGGAACGCGGGCGGCTTATTCACTCACAACCTCCACTTGCGCCGGCTTCTTCAAACAGCCTTCGCATATCTCGATAATCCACATCCCATACTCCTTAACCGTGATCTCCTCATTCGGATACCGCTTGCCACAGAATCGGCAGAGGATGCCGGAGTCAGTAGGCGGGTTCATGGATTAACTCCTCAAAATTTAATTGATAACTAACCTGGGCTATTCTCCGCTTTGCCATCTTGCAATATTCGTATTTAATATCTATCCCTATAAATTGCTTTCCCTGCTCTTTTGCCACTACCCCAACAGTACCGGCCCCACAGAAAGGGTCTAGAACTATTCCTCCTTCAGGACAACCAGCCTTTATCGGCTTCTCACATAGCCTTTCAGGGAATACGGCAAAATGGGCTTCTGGAAATGGCTGAGTTGGTATTTGCCAAAAGTCGCCCGGGTTTGGGCCTTCCGGAGGACACCAGCGTGAATCCTTTTGACAAGCGTTTCCCCCGCCTTCTGGATGTCCAGTCCAGCCTTTACCCCCAGGTACTTTTACCGCCCCCTGGACTCCGAGGATTGCCCCCATTGTCCTTGTCGCACTCGGTATCTGAAATACATCGCCAGGATTCACACCGTTGTAATTAGGGTCGTTTTTATCTGGCTGATATTCTCGCCCCTTCGCTCCTCCAAAATCTACTTTTCCCCGACCGATTGTACTAACGGCGACAGGATTTTTCACCGCATCCAGATCAAAATAGTATGTGAATCCATACCACAAAGATACTTTCTTATCCTCTTTCCACTCCCAATCAATGCCCACACTCCCCTGTGTTCCAGGTGGTTGTTTATGTACCCATTCTCCCGTTTTCTTGTGTTGCCAGAGGAGGGTTTTATTATTCTTGGAAAACAGAAAGACATACTCCCATTTATTACCAAACCTATCCTTTACGGGGGAGGGCATCCCGTTAGGCTTGTACCAGCAAATTTTATTGCGTAATATCCAGCCATCCTCTATCAGCGACCACGCAAGGCGTTCGGGGATCATACAGAGGCACTTGGATGGTAAATCAATTTCATCTCTCGGTGTCAGACTTTGTTCTTTTGTGATTCCAGTTGAGGATGGATTTCCAGATATTCTCGAATTGTATGTATCCCCAATATTAAGCCACAGTGTACCCTCGTCCTTCAGCACCCGCTTTACCTCACGAAATACCTCAGTCATGTGTTCAATGTATAGCTCGGGAGTCGGTTCTAAACCGAGCTGTCCCTCAACTCCATAATCTCTCAATCCCAAATATGGGGGGGATGTCAGGCACATATCTATTGAATCACTTTTCATTGATTGCAATACTTCAAGAGAATTTCCGTTAATAATCATCTAATCCACAGATAAAAAAGGGGGAGCCGAAACTCCCCCAAGTAAAAGGAAGGAAGGAATAAACCGCTGTAGGCATAGGCGGCTCAAACTCGCGTTTCCTGGATGCCG
>DATKVN010000100.1 GCA_035530055.1 bacterium
GAAAATTTCTTATTTGTCCGGGAATCGGGAAAAATCTTGACCTCTTTTAATCGAGCTATCTCATTTTCGATGGCTCTCTTCTTGGCCTCTACCTCCCGGTATCTCCCTTCTCCAATCAGCCCGATGGTGTATGCCTTCTCAGTTAGTCTCAAATCGACATTATCTTCTCTCAAAATTAGTCGGTACTCAGCCCGGGAAGTGAACATACGATAGGGTTCCTTAGTGCCCTTGGTCACTAAATCATCAATCAAGACACCAATATAAGCTTGCGAACGGTCGAGAATAAACGGTGGCTTATTCTCTATTTTCAGAACAGCATTAATTCCACCGATTAATCCCTGGGCTGCTGCTTCTTCATAACCTGTGGTTCCATTAATTTGGCCACAGAAGTAAAGATTCTCGATTAATTTAGTCTCCAGTGTTGGTCGAAGCTCGGTGGGTTCGACGTAATCGTGTTCAATACCATAACCGGGTCGCATTATCTCTACCCTTTCCAGGCCCTCGATACTACGCAACATCCTGAACTGGATATCTATGGGCAAACTGGTGGCTAAGCCATTAGGATAAACTTCGGATGTATCAACACCTTCTGGTTCCAAAAAAATCTGATGGCGTTCTCTTTCCGGGAATTTCATTACCTTATCTTCAATGGAGGGACAGTAGCGTACCCCTGTCCCCTTGATAACACCAGTATACAGAGGGGAACGGTCTAAACCTTCTCTGATTATCTGGTGCGTTTTACTGTTGGTATAGGTAATATAGCAGGGGAGTTGAGACTGAGTTACCTTTTTAGTAGTAAAAGAGAAAGGAAAGGGAAGTTCATCGCCTTGTTGTGGTTTGAGTTTAGAAAAATCGATAGTTTTTCCATCCAGGCGAGGACAGGTTCCTGTTTTGAATCTGCCTATCCGAAAACCGAGTTCCTTAAGATTCTCTGAAAGTTTTACTGCCGGGAAGTCACCCATCCTGCCAGCAGGGAAATTGGTCAAACCAATATGAATTAATCCATTTAAGAAAGTTCCGGGAGTAATAATTACTGCTTGTGCATAAAACTTCTCACCAATGCCTGTTTTTATTCCTACCACTCTTTTTTTCTCCACCAGAATTTCTTCAACCAGGGCTTGTTTCAATTCCAGATTTTCCTGTCTCTCTAAGACTTTTTTCATCTTCAACCGATAGGCTTGCCTATCCACCTGTGCTCGTGAACTACGGACAGCTGCACCTTTGGTCATGTTCAATCGTCGAAACTGAATAGCTGTGGCATCCGTATTCTTACCCATCTCCCCGCCCAAAGCATCTATCTCTTTAACCAACTGGCCCTTAGCTAAACCACCAACTGCTGGGTTACAAGACATAAAGGCAATAGTATCCAGATTCATAGTCAAAAGTAGAGTCCTACAACCAAGCCCGGATGCTGCAAGAGCTGCTTCACAGCCAGCATGGCCACCACCCACTACAATAACCTGATATTTTTTCCCCTGTAATTTTATCTTAGACATAAACTATCTGCTCCTGGATTTGGCAAAAAACCTAAATCGACTTAGGTTGCATTTTCTCATATTTTCGGTAGCCGCAACCTTTAGGTTGCGTTTATGCTATTCTTAAATACTCCGATAAATCGGAACTACTCTAGGCGCAGACTGAAGTCTGCTACTCCTTAACGCAGGCTAAAGCCTGCGACTACCCGACACGGCAATATCCATGTTGAAACCCGCCGTTACCATTTACAAATATTTGCGAGTGCAATTTGAATTCACGTTAGAAAAAAATGTCTTCTGCCCCAATCATCAGAGCAAAAGACATCAACGTCATATATTGACACTCTCCACGACTAAACTCGGGAGATTCTTAAGTGGTTGACGCCCTCTGTCCGTTTCCGTTTCGGGCAACCCTTAAGTTCGGGGCGGTGTCAGGCAGCCCTTCCCGAGAAGGATATACAATCCCGGGCAGCGATGTTGTTACCACATCGCCAGGTTGTCGGTTGGCTATGTTTATTGCACCGATTCTGTCAGCGTGTGAGGTATACTCACAGGCTCGGCAGCGGAACCACGCTCCACTGCGGTTTAAATGACTTATGTTATGACATCTCGGGCATTCTTGAGAAGTATAAGCAGGATCAATAATATCAACAGTTATTCCTATTTCTTTTGCTTTATACTCTATAAATTGTTTAAGTTGGTTAAATGGCCAGTTGTGTAGTGTATTCCCCAGCCGTTGTCTTTGTTTATGGTTTGTTTTAGCCGTAGTTCTTATGTTTTTCAGATTCTCAAGCTGGATTATTCCTGCTTTTACTTTAAGAGCAAAGTTAATTATTCGGCGAGATAATTTATGGTTAAAATCTTTCATCCAACGCCGTTCCTTGGTTCTTGATTTACGAATGCAATCAAGTTTCTTGGCTTTACCAAGTGATTTTCTTCGTGAGGCATACCTGGTTCTATGAAACCTGATTTCTTTGCCAGAGTAGAATTTGGTTTTACCTTGTTCTTTGTCATAACAAACGGCAATATTGTTTAACCCAAGATCAACTCCGACTATATTATCTCCGGTGGTTTGTTCGGATTCGGAGAAATTAAGAGTGGCTACAAAATACCATTTGTTTTTTCGTTCTAAAAGTTGACCGTTCCCAATCTTAATTTGTGCCGTAGATAATCTATCAAGGGTATCCTTTTGCCTGTCGGATAAGGCTAACTCAAAATATGGTTTTGAGCCGTTGATAGGAAAACCTATAGAATATTTACAACCATCTTTTCTGACAGACCAATTTTGGTTATTAAATCCAATAGCAACGGTATTCTTAAAATGGGGAATGGAAGTTTTAATATGTTGTTTCCGTTGTTTACAAAAAGTTATCCAACGGGAACGAATAAGTCTTACCGCCTCGTTGAGAACTGACGACGGGATAATAGTTTTTTTCTTAAGATAACTGTAAAGTTGAGAATGACTGGTTTTGTTCGGCCACTGATTGGAAAGATATTCTATTCCCAAGTTCAAGGTTTTAGAATGTTCTTGTCGCAGTAGTTTAAATTTTAATATGTCAGGTTCTTTAATTTTCAACAAAATAGTTTTAGTTATCATGATTTACTCTGTGCTTCAATATATTTTTGGATTGTTTGGCTTGATACGTTGCCGGCTGTAGAGACAAAATACAAGTGCGTCCAGAGAGTAGGAAGTTTTAATAGTTCAGGGAATTCTCTACGTAGGTAGTGAGAACTTTTACCTTTAAATGCTTTAACCAACTTATGAACAGCGATAGTAGGATAGGCAGAGACGAAGTTATGAACATGATCGGGCTGTATGCTGAGATTAAGGATTTCAACACCTTTTTCTTTAGCAACTTCTTTAATAATTTGCTCAAGGCGTTTCTTAACTCTGCCAACAAGAACAGGTTTCCTTCTTTTTGGGCACCATATCAGGTGGTAGTTAATGAGATAAACCTGGTTACGAGAATGTTTGTATTCCATATTTGTATATAGTATGGCATATATCAACAAATTCGTCAAGAAAAAAATGCAAAGAAAATGGAAAGAAAACAAAAGGAAGCAATTCATCACCACGGCTAAAGCCGGGTGCTTTCTCGCTTAGGAGGCTGTAAAACAGGCAATCTGCTTTTTATTATTTTTTTATCTCCCTGGCCAAAATTATAGCCTCAGCGATTTCCCGCATGGGCTTGCGGCTATTCATGCTCTGCTTCTGTATTTTTCGGAAAGCCTCTCGCCCAGATATCGCCAGCTCTTCCATCAATATATCCTTTGCCCTCTCTACGAGTTTGCGGGTTTCCAACTCTTCCTGAATAACTTTAGACTTCACCATAAGTTCCGTATTCTCAATAGCAATGGCAGCCTGATTGGCTACTGTAGTAAGCACATCCATTTCCGATTTGGTAAATCGGTGAGGCGAAGAAGTGTAGCAATTAATAACTCCAATCACCTTCCCCCTCACGCTAAGAGGGACACTTAACAGTGAACATAACTTTTCTTTTTTGGCTATCTTCACACTTATATAGCGAGGGTCCTTCTTTACATCCAGAACACTAATGGGTCTATTATCCTGAGCAACCCTTCCTGCGATACCCTCTCCTAATTTCACATTCGGTTTCCTGTTATACTCCTCACTGATCGACTGAGTCGCTCGCACAATTAGTTCCTTCCTATCTTCATCCAGTAACATTAAGGAACATATTTTAGACCCCATCACCTCAGCAGTTACAGTTACAATCAATTTCAAAATATTATCCAGATAAATTTCAGAAGAGATTGCCTTGCTTATCCTGGAGAGTGCTTTTAACCGTTTGTTGTAGGACTTATCTTTACTTTCCGATTTTTCGGTTTTCTTTTTCATCTTACTCTTTTTCCCTTAAAGCCTTTCTCAAGATATCCAGTGCGTTTATCGCTGTGCTTTCTTTTATTTCTCTTCTTTTTCCTCCAAAGCGAAACTCCTTACATATCTCCACGCCCATCTCAGGCCACGCCAGAGCTACGTAGACCAAGCCTACCGGTTTCTTAGCAGTTCCTCCGGTAGGTCCGGCAATTCCAGTGGTAGCCAAACCTATATCCGTTCCGCTGATTCTCTGTACTCCACGGGCCATTTCCAAGGCGCTCTCCCGGGAAACCGCACCAAATTCGTTTAGAGTCTCTTCTTTAACTTGCAAAACTCTAACTTTCGCTTCGTTACTGTAGGCCACAACTCCTTCTTTAAAATATACCGAACTGCCGGCAAAATCAGTAATTCTATCACCAATCAATCCCCCCGTACAAGATTCAGCCACTGCCAGGGTCAATCTCTTACTAAGCAGTAACTTACCCACCACGCTTTCTAAAGTATCTTCATCTTCTCCGTAAATATAGTCTCCCAGACAATCGTAAATTTCTTGCCTTGCCTTGTGCAGCATTTCATCAACAAGTAACTCGTTCTCGCCTTCACCTGAAATCTCCACATCTATCCTTGCCAGATGGGCTAATATAGAAAACCTCAAAATTCCACCTTCCATCCTCCGCTCAATTTCCACCACTTCCTTAATCTTCTCATAAACGGCAGACTCCGTCAACCCGGAAATATGGAGAACGCATTTCTTTAATATTTTTCGCTCATACCTCTCCTTGAGATACGGCAATACAACCTCCTCTACCATAGGTTTCATCTCCCGAGGAGGTCCGGGTAACATAATTATAACACTCGCTTTTTGAACTTTTGATTTCGAACCGGCCTTAGTTTTTCTTTCCACGACTATTCCGGGAGCAGTGCCCACCTTATTGGGAATGACTTTAGCACCTTCGATGATATAAGCCTGCTTTTCGTTATCTTTGGGCATTTCCAGATCCCTCTTTGCAAAATGGGCAGCAATCTGGTGCATCACTTCCCGGTCGAAGACCAGTTTTTTCTTTAACACCTTAGCCATAACCTCCCGGGTTAAATCATCAAATGTTGGACCCAACCCACCAGTGGTGATTATAATATCAGACCTGTTTAAAGCCTCCTGAAGGACGCTTTCAATCTTTTCTCGACTATCACCAACCGTAGTTTCCCTATCTATGGCCAATCCGATGCTGTCAAGCTTCTCGCCCAAATAAGCATTATCAGTATTAATCTTCCCCTTCAACAGCTCCGTACCAACGGAGACCAACTCCACTTTCATTTCAACCTCTCAATACCCTGAAAACGAAGGGATAGTTACAGGAGCTTTAATTCCATCAGGTTTTCTGTAGTGTAGCCCTTTATGGGCGTAATTTTACGGGCATAAAGCCCTACACTACCGAGCGACTCCGATAACTATCCCTTCATCCTCCCTTATTCCATCATCACCTTGCCTGTTTCCACATCAATAATTCTTATCTCCACCTCACCATCCGTCTCTTCAATTAACCCTACTGTGGGATTCTCCTTGGGCAAAGAGGGACTGCCTGGATTTAAAAATACTACGTCTCCCTCTCTGGCTAATTTCGGCCGGTGGGTATGACCAGAGATAAAAATATTGGCGCGCCATCTCTTGGCAAGGTTAACTTTTCCCTCATCACTCAATTTATCCCCGTGGTTCACTATAATCCTGAGGGAACCTATCTGAACTAAAGCAAACGGGCTCTGCACGGGAAAATTGACCACAGAATCATCGACATCTGAATCACAGTTTCCCCGCACCGCCACCAGGGGAATTTCTATCCCATTCATCTCCTCGACTAATTCCCCGGGAGCAAAACCCTCAGGCATGGGATTCCTGGGCCCGTAATTGAATAGATCCCCGGCGTGAATAATCATATCCACATCAGGAAAGATTTCTTCCATTACTTTCTGCCAACCCACTAAATCACCATGTGTATCTGCAATAACACCAATCTTCATCCTTTGCCTCTCTTATTTATTCTTATCTCTCTTTTTATAACCTCCGCGTTTTGTTCCTTCTAATTTCTGTATTATATCCCGGAGCTGAGCTGCCCTCTCATAATTTTCCTGTTCAATAGACTCCTGAAGCTTTTTCTGAAGTTCATCCTTCTCTGAAAGGGGTTTCTTCCCGAGAATCTCTTTTACCATACCTCTTAAAATACCTAAAGACCTTCCCTTTTCATAAGTAAAAGTTGCGTTTTCCATATCGGGAAGGGATTCGATCGTTCTAATTCCCTCTTCCATCTTTTTCCAAGCTTCCTCATATTCTTTTCTTTCCAGATAGGCAAGTCCCTTTCCCAGTACATTCATTCTTATTATGTATGGTCGATACTGCTCCAGAGCCACTCTGTCTTCTTCCTCGATTGTGTATTTCTTTACAAAATCGAAATATTCAATATTCCGTTGAGTATCTCTGACCATTCTTTCATAATCTTTTAACTGAAAAAATAGAACGTAACGATAGTAATATAATAGTCCTTCTTCATATAATCTTGAGCAGTCTTTTATTGTGAGACCAAACCCCTCATCGGTTCCCCTTCTCTTCTTATGAACTTCAACTTTTGTCCGGTAGTACTCCAAAAGCGACTCTTTCCCATAGGGCCTCTTGCCATCAGGCCTTCCGTCTACCTCGAATTGCTCAATTCCTAAGGACAGTCTTATCTGAATTTTTTCTTTGCCATCTTTCCCTTTTATCTTTCTTATGTTATTTAGCCGGTCATATTCCCACGCCTTGAGAAGTTCACTGATGTCGTCACGCATTTTCTTTTCCCTTTTTTAAAATTTCGTCTCTTTAGACAGAAGACCACTCTGTCTCATTGCACAAAACTCACCGCACATCGTGCAAACCCGGACATCTTTTGGTTTCGACTTTTTCCTCTCTTCCCTGAACTTTTTAGGGTTAATAGAGAATCTTTCCTGTCTTTTCCAGTCGAGGGAACCTCTTGCTCTAGATATCCGGATATCCCAATTTAATGCTCCCTTTACTCCCTTGGCCACATCAGCCGCATGGGCAGCAATCCTGGTAGCAATTACCCCCTCGGTTACATCCTCCACATCAGGGAGGCGAAGGTGCTCCGCGGGAGTAACATAACACAGGAAATCGGCACCAGAGGCAGCAGCAATCGCTCCGCCAATAGCACAAACAATATGGTCGTAACCCGGTGCAACATCAGTCACTAGAGGACCCAAAACATAGAAGGGTGCGCCCTTACACAGACTCTTTTCCAACAAAACATTGGCTTCAATCTGATTTAAAGGAACATGTCCAGGTCCTTCTATCATCACCTGAACATTTTTCTCCCGTGCCCTTTTTGTCAGTTCTCCCAGTACAGAAAGCTCGGCAATCTGCACTTCATCTGTGGCATCAGCAAGGCATCCCGGCCTGAGTCCATCTCCCAGGCTCAAAGTCACATCATACTTATAGGCGATATCCAGGAGCCTGTCGAATTGTTCATATAGAGGATTTTCTTTATTATTATCCACTATCCACTGTGCCAGAAACGCTCCACCCCTGCTAACAATCCCGGTAATTCTTTTACTTCTCCTTAAAGTCTCAACAATTCTCCGGGTAACTCCACAGTGGACAGTCATAAAGTCGACCCCTTCCTCAGCCTGTTGTTCAATTATGCGAAAGATACCATCTATATTCATTTTGCTGATTTTTTTACCTTTACGAGCAGTCTCGCAAGCAGCCTGATAGATGGGCACAGTCCCTACAGGCAGAATGGAGCGTTGGAGAACCATTCTTCTTATCTTTCCAATATCTCCCCCTGTGGAGAGGTCCATTACGGTATCTGCTCCAGCTTCAATGGCTGCATCTAACTTGTTCTTCTCTTCCGCCAAACTCACTTTATCTGGAGAAGAACCGATGTTGGCGTTCACCTTTGTTCTTAAACCTTTCCCTATTCCTATGATTCGTAATTTATTGCGTTGGTGACGTTTTACATTAACAGGTATAACCACTGTCCCCTCAGCAATACAGGAACGTATATATTCTGGAGTTAAGCCCTCATCACGAGCAACTCTTCTCATTTCACTGGTAATCTTTTTCTTTTTAGCCCATTCCAATTGTGTCATCAATTTAACCCTTTGCCTGTTTAATTTTTCTCTTCATCTCCTGTGCAGCTTTTCTTACATTTTTAGCACTGGAAACAGCATGGATAACAGCCACTCTTTCCGCACCTGCACGGATAACTTCTGCGACATTCTCCTGGTCAATCCCACCAATAGCAAAGAAGGGTATGTTCACTTTTTTTCTTACTTGCCGAACCGGGTTAAGCCCTATTTGCTTTAACTCAGGCTTGGAGGGAGTGGAGAAGATCGGCCCGATACTGATATAATCGGCGCCCTCTTTTTCTGCTTTGATGGCTTCCTTTAAACTGTGAGTAGAAACACCTATGAAACGGGTAATAGAGCGCCCTTTGGGAAGAGGAGTACCTTTCTGTAGCTTTTGCTTCTGGCCTTTATATATTGAAGCTCCTGCTGCTTCCCACATTAGGAGTCTCCTGACTAACGTTAAAGGCATATCCTGTTGGCCAAGATGGACTCCATCAGCCCCCAGGGCCAGAGCAATGTCTAACCGGTCATTCATTACCATGGGCACCTCGTAGTTAGCAGTAATTTCCCTCAATTTCTCCCCAATCTCGATTGTTTTCTTATCCATCCAGTCTTTTACCCTGAGCTGAACCATATCAGCTCCCCCCAGGAGGGCTTCCTCAGCCATCTTCAAGTAATCCATATCCGCCCTGGGAGAAAGGATAACGTATAGTTCCACATCCTGCAAAGTCTTAATCATAGACGAATTATCCTCTCACTACGTTAGAACTTTTGTGCAAAACCTACCTCAAAGCCCATCTCCTTTGCTCTGGCCCAAGGAAATATCCCTGTGTTCTCTGTGTTCTCCTTTTTATTCTGATAGACTACTGCCCTTCCCACCAGAGTGCCAATAACAGCTCCCAGAGCTACATCTGAAGTCCAATGTTTATCGTGGTAAACCCGGGAGAGTGCCGTAAGGCTGGCAATTGTATAAGCACTTATATCGACGAGGAGACTATCATACTCTGAAGCTATAACTGAAGCCAGAGAAAAAGCTACAGTGGCATGGCCAGAGGGAAGGGATAACTTGGCATTGTCAAATGTCGGTCCGTAGAATTTCCCACTACCTTCCTCACGATACGGTCTACTCCTTCCCGCCAGCACTTTAAGAGTTTGACATATAATTCCTGAAAAAATAAAGGATTCCAAAGCCGAAACCCCTGTGTCTCGAGATTTCTCATCATGGAAAATTTCACCAGCCAAATAAAAAATCCCGGCAATAGAAAGAGTTGCTCTGCCATCCCCAAACTGTTTTGAGAAGGAGAATATTTCATCCCAGCTATTACTGCCAGAATCCTGGACTGAATCCCTGATGTCTTCATCTAAAGCCATCAATCCGCAAGTGCCCAGAAGAATTGCTGAGAGTGGAAGAACATCAGACTTGCCTAATCTGAGAGGACTGGTAAAGATATATTTGAAGTCTCTGCCGAACCGAGAAAATATATTTCTTTTTTCAGAAGCAAAGGCAGGCTCACCTGGGGAAAAAAAGGAAAGGATAAAAATTGAAAGAACTATGCTGAGCCAGTTTTTCTTCAATTCTCCCCTTTCAAGGCCCAATCTGACCTTCTAAGAAATGCGAGTAACTATCTTTTTCTCTATCCCATAAACTTTAAATCTGATTTTCTTAAACCTGCCTCCCGCATCCGCAGAAATAAGTCTGGAAAACTCTTCCAGAACTCTTATTCCCTCTTCTACTCTTCTGAAATTTGCAAAAACGATATCCTTGAGATTACCCCTCTTTCCTTCTTTGATGAACAGCCCCACATCCTTTTCAGGTTCCCTGGACTTTACTAATCGAGGGTAGACGCTTTGGGTAATCTTACTCAAATTATGCCTGAGATTTTTTAGCTTTTTACATAACTCCTTATCGTTATATAAAAAACGGGCTACATCTTCAATGACCCGTAACCCTTCTCTGGCTCTGTTTAGATTAGCGTCCAAAAGTCTATATTTATTTTGCATCTCAAAGCGTCAGGGCTCAATTTATTGAGCCCGTCAATTCCGCCAGGTTTCGCGTGAGCGCTGGCGGAATTTGAGCGAGGTTTTGCTGACCGAGCGACTCCGAAAACTACCCCTTTATCCTTGTTTAAATATTCTTTTCTGAATAAAACTGGTGTCGACTTCCCCCTTTCTGTAAAACTCATCAGCCATGACTTTGGTATGGAAAGGAATAGTAGTCTTTACTCCCTCAATAACAAATTCGCCGAGAGCCCTTTCCATGCGAGCAATCGCCTCCTGCCTATTATCTCCAATCACGATTAACTTGGCAATCATTGAATCGTAGAAGGACGGTATAGTGTAACCTTGATAAATGCCCGTATCCACTCTCACCCCGGGTCCTCCCGGGATAATATAACTAGAAATCGTACCCGAAGAAGGCAAGAAGTCTTTATCAGGGTCCTCAGCATTTATCCGGCATTCAATAGCATTTCCACAAATCTTAATTTTATCCTGGTCGAGATTCAACTTCTCACCGGCAGCCAACTTGATCTGCATCTTAACCAGATCGATCCCGGAAATAAGTTCGGTCACGGGATGTTCTACCTGAATCCTTGTGTTCATCTCCATAAAATAGAAATCATCGTCGTTATCCAACAAGAATTCCACTGTGCCCACAGTAGTATATTTTACTGCTTTAGCGGCTTTAACAGCCGCATGCCCCATCTTGCGTCGCAACTTCGAGTTAACTGCAGGAGAAGGCGATTCCTCGACCAACTTTTGGTGGCGACGCTGTATGGAACAATCCCTCTCTGGCAAGTAGATAATATTGCCTTTCCTGTCCCCCAGAATCTGGAACTCAACATGTCTTGGTTTGGAAATATACTTCTCCAGATATACTTCCTCCTTGCCAAAGGCTGCTTTAGCCTCACTCTGGCAGGTCATCACTGCATTCTTCAACCCTTCCTGGTTCTGGACAATGCGCATTCCTTTGCCACCGCCGCCAGCAGATGCCTTTACCACTATAGGATATTTAATCTTTCTTGCCAGTTTCAGAGCATCATCTATCTTGGAAATAGTTCCCTTACTACCGGGAATGATAGGCACCCCTGCCTTTTCCATTGCCTTTCTCGCTCTACTTTTATCTCCCATCTTCAAGATTACTTCTTTGGACGGTCCAATGAAAGTAATATTACAGGATTGGCAAACCTCTGCAAAATAGGTGTTCTCTGCCAAAAATCCATACCCAGGATGGATTGCATCAGCGCCAGTAATTTCCGCTGCACTGATTATATTGGGGATATTAAGATAACTCTCATCCGAAGGTGCGGGTCCAATACAGACACTCTCATCAGCAAACCTCGTATGTAAGGAACCATTATCTGCCTCTGAGTGGACGGCTACTGTCTTTATCTTCATTTCCCGACAAGCACGAATTATCCTCAATGCAATCTCGCCCCGGTTAGCTATTAAAATCTTTTTGAACATTAAAATTTCCTCCTCTTTCCCTTAGAAAACCTTACTTCGTCAGATTGGTCTATCCCCACAGTAAGTCCAAACCCTCTCAGAAATCAAAGATTTCTAACCCCGTTAGAGATTTATCTCTAAACGGGCAAAAACCTTCTAATGGGGTTTACCCTCGCCCATTCTTAATGGGCGGGGGTTACTTATGTCTTTTCTTTGAACTCTTAGATGCCCCCTCTCTTTCATAATAAGGGTCTATCAAAAACATATCTTGCCCATATTCTACTGGGTGACCGTCCTCTACCAAAATTTTAACTACTTTTCCCCCTTTATCAGCAGAGATCTCCCTCATAATTTTCATAGCCTCAATAACGCAGATTTTTTGTCCAGGTTTGATGACATCTTTAACCTTAACCAGAGGAGATTGGTCTTCAGAAAGTGAATTATAAAAAGTTCCCACCATGTGAGATTTAATTATGGTGTACTTTTCTGAAAAAGGGAGGATTTCTTCTTTTTGCTGGGAACTCCCTTCCTCTGTCTTGGGGCTGGAAGGAAAAGTTTCATAAGCACCTGCTTCCTTCTGGGCTGATTCTTTTTGTTCATCCAAATTAGGTGCTCCCCTTTTAAAACTTATTTTCGTTCCGTCGTTTTCCCATAGAAGCTCTGTAATATCGGCATCTTTTACAAGGTTGACAAATTCTCTTATCTGCACTAGTTCTTTTGCCTTCTTATTACTGCTATTTTTACTCTTCTTCTTTCTCATAATCCCTCCTCAGAAACTTCTCTCTGCCTTACCCATCAAAGGGTTAACAAATAAATAGGCCACTCCAACCAGTGGCCAAAAAATTTTGTTTGAATCTATACTCTCTCGATATATTTGCCAGTCTGCGTGTCCACTCGAATTGTATCACCGGTATTGATAAATAGAGGCACCTGGATTTTTGCCCCTGTTTCCACTTCAGCCGGCTTAGTCACATTAGTAACAGTATTGCCTTTCTTTCCCGGTTCCGTATAGGTAACCTTAAGTTTTACAGAGTTGGGCATTTCTGCCCCGATTATCCGCCCTTTATATATAAGAACTTCTATTTCCATATTCTCTTTTAAAAACTGTGTACCCTCACCTAACTCTTTTTCCGTAAAAGGAATCTGCTCAAAAGTTTCCATGTCCATAAAGTAGTAATTCTTCTCATCCTTATATAAATACTGCTTTTTTCTCCTTTCCAGGAAAGCCTGTTCAAACCTATCCTCAGGCCGAAAAGTCTTTTCCATAATCCGTCCTGTGGCCAGGCTCTTCAATTTTGTCCTCACCATAGCTCCGCCCTTGCCGGGCTTATGGTGCTGGAACCAGATAACAGTGAATAGCTCGCCGTTAAGTTCAATATTAATCCCGTTCTTAAAGTCCCTGGCTGAAACCATATACTAAACCTTTTCTCCCTCTCCCCTTTGGGGAGAGGGTTGGGCCTGCCCGTGCCTGGCACGAGCCACGGCCAGGGATGAGGGGACTATCCCTCTGTTGACTTTCACTTTCTCCCTCTCCCCTTTGGGGAGAGGGTTGGGGTGAGGGGGTTATTCCTTTGTTAACACCTCATAACCTTTTTTCGTAACTAAAACCATATCTTCGATTCTCATTCCGCCAAAACCTGGAACATAGACTCCCGGCTCAACAGTCAAAACCATCCCCGTTCTCAAAACCTGCTTGCTATTCTCTTCCACCCAGGGGAGTTCGTGGACGTCCAGTCCAATTCCATGGCCAGTCCTGTGGATAAAATAGTCACCAAACCCAGCTCGGGCAATCGCTTTCCTGGCTGCAGAATCGATAATTGAACACCTAACCCCGGGTCTTATCTTCTCTATAGCAGCTCTCTGGGCCTTGCGCACCACCTGGTAAATCTTCTTATATTTGCCTTTGAATTCAAAGGACAATGTAGCCCGGAGACTTTTTCCAGGATTATTCGTTATTATATCCAAAAATAGAGGTCTTGTCAAGTCGGAACAGTAACCCTTGTACACGCATCCCATATCAATAAGCAGACAGTCGCCCGACCTTATCTTCCTCTCTCCTGTGTGATGGTGGGGATAGGCAGTATTCTCCCCAGAAGCGACTATAATCTCAAAAGAAGACTTCTGGGCACCTCTTTTCTTCATAAAATATTCGAGCTGGCAAGCAATGATTCTCTCCTTCATTCCTATTCTAATTCTCTTTTTTATGAATCGAAAAGCTGCCACACAGATCTGGGCACTCTTTCTGATAAGGCCCACCTCTTCTTCTGTTTTAACTATTCGCATCTCTTCCACCAGGCCATCTAAAGGCACTAACCTGACTCTCCTGAAAGCCTTTCCCATCTCCTTATATCTTTTAATTGAAACTCCTCCTGCTTCAAAACCCAGCTTTCTTATTTTCTCACCAGTGAGGAATTTCCCCAGCTTCTCCCAAAGTTTATTCCTGAAGCCCATCACTTCGAAGTTTCTCGCTATTTCCTTAGCCTGCTCGTATAATAATTCAGGAACAAAAATCCTCGCCTCTCTTTGAGTTACCAGAGCGAAGCTACCTTCCGCTCGAAAACCACTCAAATAGAAAAGGTTCGAAGGGCTAGTAATTAAGAATCCCCCAATCCTCTTCTGTTTAAGAATCTCTCTTAACTTTCCCAGTCTATCAACCATTTCATTCTCATTCTTCGTCATCTTAAAACCCTGAAATTCGAAAGATAGTTTGCGAAGATTTTAGGAATTTTAGCCAAAAAACGAGGACACCTTTTTCTTTGAAGCAAATCACTGTTTGACGAGCGAAGCGAGGAGTTTTGATTTGCTCTTTGCAGAGTCTGAAGTTTTTTGGCGTTAATAAATTCCTCAGCGATGAGCAAACTATCTTTTAAATTATCAACCGAGCGACTCCGATAACTATTCCTTCATCCCCACTGCGGCTCTCAATGCCAGAAGATACCCATCCGGACCAAAACCACAAATCTGGCCAACAGCCACCGGCACAATTAAAGACTTCCGACGAAACTCCTCCCGTCCGTAGATATTTGACAGATGAACCTCAATAGTAGGAATCCCTGTAGCCACAATAGCGTCCCTGATAGCCACACTTGTATGGGTATAAGCAGCAGGATTAATGATTAAAAAGTCGAATTTACCCTTGGCTTTTCCAATAGTCTCCACAATCTCCCCTTCATGGTTAGACTGGAAGAACTCGAGTTCACATCGCAGTTCTTTAGCTAATTCGACCATTTTTTCGTTAATTTCCTTTAGAGTCAGCCTGCCATATACCTCAGGTTGCCTCTCACCTAAAAGGTCAAGATTGGGACCATTAATCACTAAAAGCTTCATTTCTCCTCCTAACAATTCCGAAGACTACTCCATGAGCCCTGTAACTACATTTCTCACTATGTCTTCTGGTACATCATTCCTCACTACAACTCTTCCAATCTTCTCTGGCAAAACGAACCTGACCTTTCCTGCCTGCACCTTCTTATCCAGAGAAAGAACCTGTATGATATCGTCTACACTTAATTTCACTCCAATTCTACCTGGCAAACCAGCTTTTTCAATCAAACGCTCAATTCTATCTCTTGCCTCTTTTTTCAACATCCCCATTTCTTCGGCAATTTTACACGCACCAACCATACCAATTGCCACAGCCTCGCCATGCTTGTACTTCTTATAATCAGTAAGAGCCTCGAGTGCGTGGCCCAGAGTATGACCAAAATTGAGAATCGACCTCAGCCCTTTTTCTCTTTCATCCTTTTCCACAACTCCTGCTTTAAACTTGCAACAGCGAGCTACAACCCTCTCCAGCACCTCCAGATCGAGTTCTCTTAACTTTTCAATCTTCTCTTCCAGATATTCAAAGAAGTTTTTATCGAGAATAATGCCATATTTAATCACCTCAGCCATCCCTGCCTCCATCTCCTCAACCGGCAGTGTCTTCAAAACAGCAAGGTCGATATAGACCAGAAATGGCTGATAGAAAGAACCTACCAAATTCTTACCTTCGGGAAGATTGACCGCCACTTTACCACCTACGGAACTGTCCACCTGAGCCAGGAAAGTAGTGGGAACCTGAACTATGGGGAGACCACGCATAAAAGTTGCCGCTACATATCCAGCCAGATCACCAATCACCCCTCCTCCCAATCCCACAATAATAGATCCCCTCTCCAGCCTGTATTCCACACACTTTGTATACAGTCTATTCGCCTCATCCTGGGACTTATGCTCCTCACCATCGGGAACCTGGGCCACCAAGACTTGAAATCCAGCCTCCTGCAAGCTCCTCTCCACTGTCTCCAGGTAGTATTCTGCAATTGTGGGATTAGTAACAATAAGGCTCTTAATCCCTTTTGTGTATTTCTTAAGCATTCTACCAATCTCATCCAGGGGGTAACCTATAAGAATATTGTAACTCTTCTCACCCAGTCCCACTTTCACTGTTTTCATCTTTTCTCTCTCTCAGATAAAAATTTAATAATCTCATCCACAACTTCTTCTATCCCTTTATTAGAAGTATCAATCATCCTGCTACATCTCTTATAAAATCGTTCTCTTTTCTTTAAAAGCCTGTTTATTTCACTTACAGGGTCATCTATATTTAGTAGTGGCCGATAATTCGTCTTACCTGTGCGCCTCAGAATCGCTTCAGGTGAAGCGGTCAAACATATAATCACCCCGTTCCTTTCCAGCTCCTCCATGTTCTCACTTCTCTGAACCACTCCCCCACCAGTATCTATAACAAAGTTGTCCAGCAATGCCACACACTTAACAGCTTTTGTTTCCACATCCCGGAAGTAGGGTTCACCCTTTCTCTTGAAAATTTTAGGTATGGACATCCCCACATCTTTCTCAATTATCTCATCAGTACCAATATATTTCATATTCAACTTTTGGGCTAACTTTTTCCCTACAACCGTCTTGCCAGTGCCCATCATTCCTGTCAAAACAATGTTCATGGAGAACCCCAATTTAACTTAATGAATAATTATAGGGAGATAAATATTGTCCTATTTCCTTAATTATGCGCATTAAGTGTACAACTTTTTCAGGAATAAAACAAGCGTAAAAATTCCCGCTATGGATTTAAGAACATTGTTCTCTGTGGCTAAAATGTTGTTTTACCTGGGAAAGCAATACTTCTGGAGGGAAATCGCCTCAGCCCAATGAGGCGGGGAAAAATTCATTGAGGTTGGTCGAGTCGGATAGTCACTCCTATTTTGGAAAAATCTTTTGATGTCTTCCTCTAAATCAGCAGAGAGGTTGTAAGCTTTGCAATCCTGGTTCCCATTCTGTTTGCTGAAATTTAAATAAACTCTTTGTCGTAAATTTGGCGATTATTCGTGTTCGAGTTCTTATTCGTTTTCAGGTAGTTCGTTCTCCCTTTCTTCTCTTTCTTCGCCAAAGTAAAAATAAGGATAGGGCATATCAGTCGGCGGTATAACAGCAGGATAAACTCCATAAACAAGTTGTGCATTCCTATCAATCAAGGTGTCAGAGGGTGGTTGTTCCAAACGAACATACACAGTCTTTGTTTTCATATTTCGGATATACACCACTCTTGCTTTTTGTCCTGGTGACATTTTACTAATAATTTTTCGTAGCTGCAAGGTATCCCTCATTCTTTTATTTCCAATTCTTCTAATGACATCGCCTTTCATTACACCCGCCTCAGCAGCCGGTGAACCACTAATCACCTTCCTTACTAAAAGGCCCCGGTGAAAAGGTAAATTGAAGTTCTTTACTACCGTCTTATCAATAGGAAGAACCTGAATACCTAACCAGACATGTGAGAACCCTGCACGATTTTGTACAAGTGATGCAGAAATCTGTGTTTCGTTTTTTCTGGTAAGGGAAACAATAAAAACTAAAATTAAAACCTTAATAAAAATAATAAGAAGTAAAATTTTTGCACTAAAAATAAGAATTTTTTTCATGGAGTTTCCTGTCTACCTGACATCACCCCAGGGACTGTCCTGGGTAGCCTTTTCGCTGGCAACACCGATTCGTTTAAATTGCCAATGCCCACTTTTACTTTTTTGCATTTTGTACACTTTAGACAACGAATACACTCACTTGAATTCGGATCCTCGTATATTTTTATCTCCATCGGACAATCTTTTAAGCAAAGATTGCATTTATCACTACATTTAGAAGCATTTTCAACTTTCATCCTGATTAAACTGAAACGATTGAATATGGAAAATATTAACCCTAATGGACACAAGACTCTACAAAAGGGCCGTTTAGAAATTACTATGAAAACAACAAAAACCACGAGAATGGCAATTTTAATGAAAAATAACAGTCCAATCGTAGCAATATCAACAGTGGGTTGTTGAAATTCGAGATTGATAGGATTCCAAAGAATCCAGGGAATGGCTGCTTCCAAAGTGCCGGGTGGACATAACTTGCAAAACCACGCTTCACCGTGTAGGTAAGGTATTAATATGACTAATCCCAGGAGAGTGGCATATTTGAAGTAATCAAGCCGATGGGGAATCTTTATTTTCTCACTTTTAATTTTGTACATCAGGTCCTGAAACAATCCCACTGGACAAAGCCAGCCACAGGCCATTCTTCCCACTGCTACCAAAAGGATACCTAAATGGCCAAGTAAAACATAGGGTATCTGACGAATCACCATATAATGTTGAATTGTTCCTAAAGGGCAGGAAAAAACCGCTGCCGGGCAGGCATGACAGGTGACGAAAGGGATACAAGTTGCTTTTAATGGTCCTTGATAGATTTGTTTGGTAGCGACAATTCTCAGATAAGCGTGAGAGATAACAAATCCAAATATTTGAGTAATTCGTCTTAGAAATTCCATCATATAAATCTTTGGAGTAGCAGACTTCAGTCTGCGTCATAATTAAGTATTGTGTCCCCAGAATTGATTATTCGCCAACTCCGATGCACGATAAACAAAGAGTTGCTCCGTTATGTTGTGTTTCAGGGACATTTCCTATTTTTTTACCATAGCCTACTAATAGAGTGCTCAATATGATTATTATCAGAATTACAATCCATCTATTCATTTTTTAATAAACCGGTATCGGAGAACCTTTCATTAATCTGCTATGAATTTTTTTGGTAACATTCAGTCCAAACATCAACACCTTACAGTTAGGACAGCGGGGAAGCCCTACGGTTTTACAATTAGGGCAAATAAAATGTCTGCTGGGTTTATCCCAATTCATTGGCGAACCGCAATGCATACAATAAGCCAAACCTTTCTTTTTGCAAAGAGGGCAGATACAAACATTCTTTTTTCCCACAGTTATGGTAGTATGTTCAATTAATTCTTTTTTTAGCGTAGTCTCTTGAAATCTAAAATTTACCACGAGAATAACCAAAAATGCTACCACAACAAGAGTCATTATCCATAGTTTAGACCCTAAAACAGAAAATTTATTCTCCATTTGATAGCTACACTTTTTTTCCGAAAGTATATCCTCTTAGAAAGCTCTGGCGATGGCTTTTAATAATCACCTCCGTTAGAGATTCTATTTCCTGTTATCTCTGGTTTACCATAGGGCTTTCTAACGGGGCAAACTTTAAATAATAAGAACATTCTGTGCAGTTCTTTTTGCAAAATATCTTTTCGTGACCTGTCTCTTCTCTTAAAGTAAAACACCATCTGGTTCTGGTGAGATATACCACACACCTCTTACACTGATGGTCTAATTTATCATTCTGTTCATGATATTCCCAGCACCACTGAAAATTATTGAAATAGTCCTTGTAATAGTCGCAATCTTCACAGAGAGAATTACAAAAAATTCTCTTATGACCTACTTCTCCCCGTAGCTGGAAACATTTCTTTGAGTGAGTTAGGTAGACAAGACAGCTTCGACATTTATGACTTTCATAGCCATCTTTATTACAGTTCTGATGATATTCCCAGCACCACTTGAATCCCATCTCAGGAGAAAGTAACTCCAGATTAGACAAATCCATATTTTTTTCTCGTATAAATCTGATCAGTTCAGAAAGCAAAATGCGTCGGTGACCACCGGCGGTCTTCTGAGCATGGAGTAATCCTTTTTCAACCCAGTTGATAATGGTGAATCTGGTAACTTTACAGTATTTTGCTACTTCAGTAGTGGAAAAATATTTTTTCATAGTCTCACCCTTATCATCCTCTAATCATCCTCCTGCCACAGTTAGGACAAATCACAGTATAGGCAGGGATACCGAACTGATGTGGCATAGTATAATTACAATTTGGACAGATTAAATAATCTGGACGTCCCCATCCGGCTACTGGCGAAGAAGGAATGCCTCTATTAGGCCAGGCAATTTTTTGATTTGGAGTTTGCGGTGTTCCCAGAGGACATCCAGGACACGCTCCAGGACATGGCATAGCAACTTGTTGACTCGGTATCTGGGGAGAAGCGAGAGGACAACCTGGACAGTGGAGGGGACAAGGCATCGCCACCTGCTGTCCCTGGCCAGCAGCAGGCTGACAATAGCTCCTTGAAGGACAAGTAGCACAACCTGCGATAGGTGTAGCGTTCTGTACTGGCGGAGGAAAATTGCCTCTGGGGTCAATGGGCGTGACTCTAAATTTTCTTAATGGTTGCATCGATGTTCCACAACGGGGACAAAGTGCTGAACCAACTCTCAGACACCGGGGACAAAAGTAAATACCTGTTCGTGGGTTCCACTCCATGGAAAATCCACAATAGAAACATTTAGAGATACCGGTGGCTCTACAATTAGGACATACAGCAACAGTCCCTACTCCAGAATAATAGCTCTGTCCTCCAGCAGTCATAGTAGCCTGATTATCAACCATAGGATTTTTTTGATAATCCTTTTTCAAATCAAGCAACGATACTATAGTTAAACATATCAAACAGATAAAAACACCTATAGCTATCCATATCAAGTGATTTTTATTGTAACTTTTGTCCTGATGCATACTTTTCTTTCTCTTTCATCTTAGAAATGGAAAATTTTTGTCCTTTAATCTTTCAGCAATTAACCGCGCCGGTGAATCACCTGTTCCTAAAATTATTCTTGCTTTACAGTAGGGGCAAATAATGCTCTGCGGCGGCAAAAATCCTTGATAAGGAATTGTCATAATAGTCTTACAATTCGAACAAACTATCGTCCAGCCATTCCATTGAGGGTCGTAAATATTAAGAGCAGCTTGCTTCACCCTCGCTTCTCCATGAGGGGCGGGGTTCATCGGATTTTCTATTCTTTTTTTCGGCTGACCGAGAACATTGGGACAGGGATGTTGCCCTGGCAGACCGTAATGCGTAGGAACATTGGGCATAGTTGTCAATATCAACTGATTACTCTTATATTGCTTAATTCCATCGGCGACTGTCCCCTCTGCTCCGATATATACCTCTATTTTTGAATCGTTGAACTTCTTGATTGGTTCAGGACCGATATTCTTGCATACAATCACACCCACTCTTTTTTTGACCAACATCGTTCCCGCCCGCAAACCAACAGCGTGCGCTTCATTGACAAAAGGATTGGGAATCGTCCAGAAAACTTTCCTGTTCACATCGTATACGATAAAATAGGGAGCTCGTCCAAAATATTCCGATATTTGGGCATTCAAGCCATTCCCTTTGGCTGGAAGAGCTACTTTGTTCACATCTTGAGTAAGGCCAGAGACACCTTTTGACCCAAGAAATGTCCATATCCCCGCTGCTATCAATACTGTAACTAAGCTTAAGGTAATTAAAAAGTTTTTATTACCTATCAGTTTCTGAATCATGGCATTCTACCCGTGCGCAAAGAGAGAGCTCTTTTCTTCCCTTGACGAATGACTACTAATTTTATTTTCCTTCCTGGTCTTATTTTATCCATCATATTATCAAAATCGGTAATAGTTTCTATCACTTTACCATTCAACTCCACAATAGTATCTCCCAATTTCACTCCGCCTCTTTCTGCAGGTGAATCCATGATTACTTCCACAACCTGCAATCCATTCTGTCTTGGTAGTAATGAAACTCCCAGCCAGGAACTATTTACTGACTTCCCGGCAACAAATATGACTTGATTAGTTGCCGGACTATCCATAACACCGGGAGCAGGATTAAAAAGAAACGGCTGGGGTGATGTTTGCGGTGTCCCCAAAGGACATCCGGGACATGCTCCCGGACAAGGCATAGCAACTTGTTGACTCGGTATCTGTGGAGTACCGAGAGGGCAACCGGGGCAAGCTCCCGGACAAGGTAAAGCTACCTGCTGAGGAGGTGACCTGAAATTCCAAGGGCACCTTGGTAAAGGGCACACACCTCGAGAATCAAGAGCTACCCCGCAATAAGGACAGGGTTGTCCCGGTCCCCAACCTAAAGCGACTGGAGAATAGTTATTGGTTGCTTGTTGAGCAACCAAAGCCACAGGAATATTTTGATTAAGAAAAGATTTAGCCTGATTAATGGGAATAGCAAAACCTACTCCGGTAAACGTACCATTGGGGGCATATATAGCAGTATTTATGCCTATTACTTCCCCGCTCATATTAACCAAAGGCCCACCTGAATTACCTTGATTTATTGATGCATCGGTCTGAATCAAACCGTGATAGGCTATTCCATCGATATTCAGGATTCTGTCTTTTGCGCTGACAATGCCTGCTGTAATCGTTTGCTCGAAACCAAAAGTGCTACCAATAGCCATAACCCAATCACCAAGTCTAACCATTTCAGAATTGCCGAGTTTGGCTACAGGTAAAGGCTCATCAGGAATAATTTTCAGTAAGGCTATGTCCATATTGATATCTATCTTTACTACCTGGGCCTGGTGAAATTTTGATTTCATAGGATTCAGACCGGTTAAGGTTACGTGTATATCTTTCGCCTGTTTAATTACATGCAAGTTTGTAAGAATATATCCCCGGCTATCGATAATTATTCCCGAACCAATTTTTTGCTGACAGGGCAGTGAAGGAACGTTTTGAGCGAAAGGGTCAGCAAAAAATATTCCTTGGGGAAGTGCGGGTAGCGTTCCATTATGAAAATTTTTAAATGCGGTAATGCCCACTACACAAGGTTTTACTCCTTCAGCCGCGCGATTAAAATCATACTGAAGATGACTTTGACCTTGCGGATTTACTCCTCCCTCAATAATCGCAGGAAAAGTTATTATCACTGCACTGATTAAAATCAATTTGATTATCTTCTGTGAACTATTCATATTTCCCTCATTCAACGATTCAGACACCAAGGTCTGTTGGGCAATCTCCCTCCTCCAGATGGTTGCTCTTGATTACTATCTATCCTCCAATGGGGACTATAAAGCGGGCATTCGGGAATATTACATTTTCCTTGAGGGTCAAGCATACCTCGACAATATGGACAAAGCGGGAAAGCAACATTTTTTACAGGATTAATATTTCTCCCTGCCTGACTATCACCGGAATAGGAGTTAAGCTGACCAGAGAATTTAACTATTGAAAAAACTATAACCAAAACAATAATAATTCCCAAAATCCAGAGCCAATTTTTGGCTTTCTCAGCAAAACAATCTTCTATCAAAACTGTACGCGGTTCGCCGGAAGATTTCTTCCTGAAGTAATATGGATACATATATTTCTTATCCTTTTGCGGGAACTAACTGAACAGATACCTCAGCGATATTCTCTATTTTTTCGTGTAAAACAGATTTTATACGCTGGATAATTTTCACTCCTTCTTGCAGAGGGCAACTTCCAGGAATAGCCACTTCTAAGTCAACCCATACTTTTCTGCCAACTTGCCTGGCCCTGACACTGCGAATCTGTTTAATTCCGCGAATATTTTTTATTAAATTTCTTATTCTAATCTCTTCAGATTTTGACGAACTATCCATTAATCCCTTGATTGCCTTCCCTATTCCTTCTCCTGTCATTTTTATAATTATTAAAGCAATTATAACAGAGACTATATGATCCAATTTTACAACGCCCAAATTAGTTCCCACAACAGCAACAATTACCGCTACAGAAGTAGCTATATCAGCACAACTCGCCCAGGCGTTGGCTGAAATAGCTACACTTCCCACTTTTTTCCCTACACAACGACCATAAGCAAAAGCCACCCAGTTTCCTAAGATAGAAACAACTGCTGCAAAGATTGCTATTAACTTAGGTGTTTTTTCTGGTCCAATCGATCCCATTTCTCCCAGAGCAACGAAAATAAAATAAACAGCACCCAACAGAAGCAATAGGTTAACAATGCCCGATGCAAGGAACTCCACTTTGCCGTGACCATAAGGAAATTTATCATTACGTTCTTTTTCTGCAATTTTCAAACTAAATAGAACAATAATAGTGATAACCACATTTGCCAGAGATTCAAGTGTATCAGCGAATAATGAACGACTGTTACTTATAAAAGTAAAAATGCCTTTAATTAAGAATAGACCCAAATTTATTCCTAAAACTATCCATTCCACTTTCTTACTACATATCAGGCAACGCTCTTCTATCATTTTTCTTATCCATCCCGTTAGAAACAGGAAACGCTTTCACCGATTTTTGAGATAACGTTTTCCCGTTTCTATTATTTCTAAGGCAGTTCACTCAAAAACAACGTTAATATTTCCTAAATATTTTATCTCCTTCATTAAATCCTGGCGAATTCGGCCTGATATTTTGTGTGCTTCATCAACTGTCTTTTTTCCTGAAAGAGAGACATACAGGTCAACCCAAATATTCCGACCAATTTGTCTGGTTCTTATATTTCTTATTTTTTTTATTCCAGAAATCTGCGAAGTGATTTTTCTGATTAGCGAGACTTCTTCCTTCCCTGCCGACTTATCCAATAACCCTGCACTACTATAATAAAGAATCTCTATGCTTAGGAAAGTGAGATGCCCGGCTTCAAAAACTGCCACCAAAGGGTCTAAGAAATAGAAGCCCATTTTGCTCCCTAAAATAGCGATAACTACCGCTAAAGAAGAGATAGCGTCAGCCCGATGATGCTTGGCATGAGTTAAAATTGCCGGGCTGTTAAGATGTTTAACTGCGCAAATGTTGTACCGATAGATTACTTCATTTGCAAAACAAGATATTAAGCCCGCTACAAGAGCTGCCCAGTGCGCAGGGATATGTTTTGCTTTGAGTACTATACCAAGAGAATCAACAAAGAGATAAACCGTTGCCGCCAGAATAATAAAACTTGTGAAAACAGAAACAATATATTCAACATTACCATGTCCATAAGGATGCTCTTCATCAATGGGTTGGGAGGAGACTTTCAAGCCAATAATCACTGCTATGGATGAAACTACATCGTGAAAAGAGTATAAAGCACTTGCTTGCAAAGCGCGACTGTGAGTTAAAATTCCAATAATTCCCTTAAAAATCGCTATGATAAAACTGTCCCAGAGTCCTATCCATGAAAGTCTGGTAGCACATAAAGCACATTTGTCTTTAGTTGTTTTCATGCCTTTGCCTGCCAAAGCGAATAATTTTTTATCATTTTCAACTTATTCTACATTTGTCCAGAGGTAAAAAAAATTAAACTGATTCTTGCTGTTCTCTGGATATTTGTTCTAACCGCTTTTTAAGTTCCTGTAATTCCTGTTTCTTCTTCTCACTCTCAATTCGGAATCGTTCTTCCATTTCTGTTATCTGTTTTTTGAGTAAATTATTTTCTTCTTCTTTGCTTTGCAGTCTCATTTCCAGTTCTGTCTGTTCAGGTTTAATTTTACTTTCTTCACCTTCTCTAATGTGTTCTAATTCCGCAACTTCTGTAATTAGTTCAGTTTCTATTTGTTCTTTTTCTATTTCTTCATTTTCAAATAAATGCCTGAATTGGAGTTGTATTTTTTCCACCTCTTCTTTAAACAGAGACATTTTCCCTTCCAATCGTTCTATTGCTTTGCTAATTTCTTGTCTTTTGTCTTCTGCCATTTGTTTCAATTTTGCTTCCTCGGATAATAACTTTTCCAAATCTGTTAATTCATTGTTCAAAAACTCTTTCAAGTAGTCTCCCTCCTTTTCTGTTCTTGTCGTTTGATTTTTAGAATACTTTTCTTTCAGTTTCGTTTTTACCGCGCCAAACATTTTATTCCTCCTATTAACAATTCTTTTTCTAGCGGGCCGATTTCTTATAACACATTTACTCCGCTGAAAGTTTCTACGGGGTTTAATAATGTATAGTCACATATGTGTATAAGATTTTTCCTGGTGTTTACGTTCTTTATTTTTTTTATCTCTTTTTTGGTTTTTTCCATATATTGCATTATTTTTTTCGCACAGCGATGCATAACCTGATATTCCTGTAACATTTCTTTAATTATAAGAATGCTTGTATCTTTTTGTTCCGAGGAGATAAATTCAACAATTTTTTTCCGCACCTCCTCAGAAGTTGAACTCAATAAATAAATCAAAGGGAGGGTTATTTTCCCTTTACGTAGGTCCGAACCCAAGGACTTCCCCATTACCTTTTCATCGCCTACAAAGTCGAGGCAATCATCAACCATCTGAAAAGCTATACCAAAGTTTAGACCATAATTAACCAATGCTTCAATCTCATTTGCTTCAACTTTTCCCAGGCGTCCTCCGCAAAAGCAGGAAAACGAAAACAAAGAAGCGGTTTTCTTTTCGATAATGGAAAGATACTCTTCCTCAGTTAAATCCCAGTCATATGCCCTGCTTATTTGTTTCAACTCGCCTTCACAAATGAGATTAATGGTATTCGCCAAACCGCGAATAATTTCAGGATAGCCCAGTTGACATAACACAGCGAATGACCGGGAAAATAAGTAATCCCCAAAAAGCACTGAAATTTTATCTCCCCACTTGGTATGAAGAGTCTCCTTATGCCGTCGAAGAGTTGTTTCGTCAATTACGTCGTCGTGAATTAAAGTAGCAGTATGAATTAATTCTATTATTGAGGTAACTTTTATTATGTTGTTTCTATCTTTTCTGTTATTGTTTCCCGCTGAAAAGGCAAGCAGTGCCAGAGTGGGACGGAGAAGTTTACCTGGAGACTCAATAATATCTTCAATAACTCGTTTCATAAGACCATCTTCTTCCCCGAGTTGTCTTTTTATTTCTTCCTTGAACTCAACTAAATCTCTTTCAATGGGTTGATAAATTTTTTTTAGTTCCATTTTTTACCTCAAACCCGCCCATCAGGGATGGGCAAAAATAAATAACAATTTGTCGAGGAAATATCCCGTTATGAGAAGCAAACCGATTATTAAGTGCAATTTTATAGTAATTGCATTTACTGGAAGTAGTTCCTCAATTTTGTCATAATTTTTCCAAGATATGGCAATCGCTTTTAAACTCAAAGGCAAACTTGCAAAAGCAAGTATGCTAAACAAGGGCAGGAAGCGAAAAATAATCCCTGTGATTATGGTGATATAAACCAGAGCCAAAAGTAAATAATATATTTTTACCGCTCTCTCTTTGCCTAATATCACTATCCAGGTTCTTTTATTAACCAACTTATCTGCTTCATAGTCGGGGAATTCATTAATATATAGCACCAACATAATCAAAATACTGATTGGTATTGAAGCTAAGAATGGTTCCACAGACATTCTCTGTGCCTGGATATAGTATGCCCCGCCAACAATTAAAGGTCCAAACCCAAACCCTACCGCTAATTCCCCTATGCCGAGATAGCCAATCCGTAAAGGCTCCGCAGTATAGAAGAATCCCAACAGTACTCCCACCAATCCAAGAATTAAGATTATATTTCCTTTTGAGACCGAGTTTAAATACAAACCAACTACGCTTCCCAAACCGAAAAACATCAGTGCAGAGTAAAATATCCGCTTGGTTGGAATCAAACCTTGTTGAATTATTCTACTTCCTCCGCTAAAAGGAGTGGGATGAAGATTTAATTCATCGTTTTTTGATTTATGGTCATAAAAATCATTTGTAAGATTAGTTCCCGCATGGACAAAAATAACCCCAATTAAGGTTAACAATAATTTCATCCAGAAGATTTGCCTTGTGTGAACCCAGGCGATAACAGTGCCTA
>DATKVN010000101.1 GCA_035530055.1 bacterium
AAGGAATTGGAGTTAAAGAATGGCTAAAACTGAGATAGTGACTATTAGTCTTGCCTGTAGCAAATGTAAAAGACGAAATTATACATATAGAAGGAATAAAAAGAGAAAGAAGCAGAATCCCAAGAAGCTGGAACTGAAGAAGTACTGTAGGTTCTGTCGCCAACACACTATTCATAAGGAAGTAAAATAGATAACAAAAGCGTAAGATAGAGTAGGCCTGTAGCTCAATTGGCTAGAGTAGCGGTCTCCAAAACCGTTGGTTGTGGGTTCGAGTCCCTCCAGGCCTGCCAATTTTTGTAAGCATAATTGGGAAAAGGAATAAAAACTCCCAATCCTCATTGGCAACTCGAACGCTCGCGAGCGCCGACCAATGGGAGGAGGAGACCGGAGGTCGATAGCGAGCGAGCCGGACCCTGAGGCCGAGGGAGGAAAGGGAGAGGCCGAAGGGCGAGTCCCTCCAGGCCTGCCAATTTTTATAGCACACCGAAGAGGTGTGCTTTTTTAAATGGAAACGATAATCTATTTTAGGGAAAAGCGAATTGAAATTTGTTGTTAATTATAGCATTTTAATATTTTCTGTTCTTGTTTTGACTACTTCTTGCGCCCATATCCCCTATAAAGGGATAAGAGGAGAATTGAAAATGGTGGAAGAGATTAGAGATGTCTCTCCTTTCAATTATGCGAAGGAGGACTTTCCTGTAGAAGTTAAGCTGGTTAGAAGAAAGAAAGGCTATGTGATTAAGAAAGTCACTTTTCCTTCAGCGCTACCCGCTCCCGGAGAGAATAACACGGTAAGATGTTATTATTATCAAATGGAAAAGGAAGAGAAGTCGCCGGCAATTGTTATCTTGCCTATAGCTGGAGGCAACTATTTCTTTTCCAAGAAAATGGCAAAATTTCTCGTCCGTCGGGGAATGAACTGTTTGAGACTGGAAAGGGTAGTGAGACTTTTGGATAGTGAGGGAGACCTGGAGATTGTCAGAAGAAGATTCATAAAAACTATTATCGATGCTAAAAGGAGTATTGATTGGCTGGTCAGCCAGAAAGAGATAGACCCACAAAGGATTGGGGTGACCGGAGCGAGCCTGGGCGCCTTCTTAAGCTCTCTTGTGGCTGAGACTGACCCGAGGATAAAGAGCTCTGTGTTTATCTTGGGCGGAGGTGATTTGACTAGACTTTTTTCCCAATCGAGAGAAAAGACAATTCGCTCTTTTAGAAAAAAAGTTATGAAAAAAGAAGGACTCACAGAAGAAGAGTTTTCTCAATTGGTTTCTCAGAAGTTAGAAGATATCGATCCACTTACCTATGTGGGAAGGCTTTCTCCAGAAACTGTTTTGATGATTAATACAGTTAATGATGTTGTTGTTCCTCGGGACTGTACCTTAGAATTCTGGTCTAGTGTGGGCGAGCCTGAGTTAATCTGGCTACCCTTTACACATACTGGTTCATTTTTTGCCTTCAGATATGCCCGGGGGAAGACTCTGCAACATTTCCAAAGGACCCTTGTTGTCAAAGAATAGACGGTTTTTTGTAGTGTAGCCCTTTATGGGCGTATTTTTTACGGGGACGAGCCCCTACACTACCAAAACCATTACGGACACAAAGTCCGGCGGGGTATGGTTGAATTTTTAGAGGGGATGTGGTATAATCAGTTGCACGAATTTTAGTGATGGAGAGAAATGGTACAGATAAAATTTGGCACAGCTGGCTGGAGAGCAGTTATTTCCGACGAGTTCACCATTGGCAATGTCAGGTTAGTAACTCAGGCTATAGCCAACTATATCAAGGAACAAGTAACAAGCGATAAGCGAGAGGTTGTTGTCGGTTACGACACAAGGTTTATGTCGGAAAATTTTGCAAAAGTAGCTTCAACGGTTCTGGCAGCTAATGGCATAAGGGCACTTATTACAACAAGGGATGTTCCCACTCCAGCTTTTGCCTATGAGATTTTAAAAAGGGGAACGCTGGGAGGAATTAATTTTACAGCTTCTCATAACCCTCCGGAGTACAATGGGATAAAGTTCTCTCCTTCATGGGGTGGCCCAGCGCTCCCGGAGACAACCAATGCTATTGAGAAGAATTGTGCTTTGCTTATGGGAGGGGAATCTTCTGTAAGAGATATCTCCTGGGAAAAGGGAAAAGAAAAGGGACTGATTGAATATGTAAACCCGCGATTAGAATATATAAACAGAATTAATGAACTTGTGAATTTGGAAGCAATAAAGAAAGCGAAGCTAAAAATTGCCGTTGACCTCCTTTATGGGACGGGGCGAGACTATCTGGACGCTATCCTTAAACAAGCAGGCTGTGAAGTCAAGGTTCTCCATAACTGGAGGGATGTCCTCTTTGGTGGTTCTCCGCCGGAACCTTCTTTTCTCTATCTGGGAGAGTTGGTCAAAACGGTCAAGGAAGAAAAGTACGATTTAGGGTTGGCTACGGATGGTGACTCTGACAGGTTTGGCATTATAGATAGGGATGGTACGTTCATTTCGCCAAATCAGGTTTTAGCCCTTCTTTTGAATCACCTGGTGAAGACGAGAAACTGGAAAGGTGTAGTTGCCCGTTCAGTTATGACTACCTCGTTTGTTGATGCTATTGCCAGGATTCACGATATCCGGGTGAAAGAAACCCCGGTCGGTTTTAAATATATTGCCCAGGTGATGCGTGAGAATGGTATGGTTATCGGAGGAGAGGAGAGCGGAGGCTTGACAATTCAAGGACACGTGCCGGAGAAGGACGGCATCCTCGCCTGCCTGTTAATTGCCGAGATGGTAGCTTTTGAGGGGAAGTCTATTGGAGAAATTCTCGATGATTTATACAAAAAAGTGGGACTTTTTTTAAGCGATAGAATAAATTTCCATCTGAAGGAAGATGAGATGGAAGATTTGAAAGTGAAACTTAAGAAAGATTTACCTCAGGAGATTGCCGGTTTGAAAGTGGAGAAGACAGTTAACCTCGATGGGTGGAAGTTCATACTGGCTGATGGGAGCTGGCTGGGAATCAGATTATCCGGCACGGAACCTGTGGTGAGGCTGTACGTTGAAGCTCATGAAGATAGCGAACTTAAGGAGCTGAAGGAAGCAGGAAAGAGACTGATTAAGGAAAAATGAAAATTGTTATCTGTCCCGATTCTTTTAAAGAGAGCCTTTCAGCGATAGAAGTATGTGATTGCATTGAGCGGGGTCTAAAAAAAGCTAATTCTAAATTCAAAATAGAAAAGATTCCCCTGGCTGACGGTGGGGAAGGGACTGTTAAAGCACTGGTTCTGGCAACAGGTGGTCGTTCTTTGAAGTGTAGAGTAAAGGGTCCCCTGGGCAGGAAAATTTGGGCGGGATATGGAATCCTCGGAGATAGGAAGACAGCAATAATTGAGATGGCGGCTGCTTCGGGATTGGCTTTAGTTCCACTGAAGAAAAGGAATCCTCTCTTGACTACCACCTATGGGACGGGTGAGTTAATTGCAAATGCTTTAAATCGTGGCTGCCGGAGAATTATTATTGGAATTGGTGGTTCAGCAACGGTGGACGGTGGATGTGGAATGGCCCAGGCATTGGGAGCGAAATTATTGGATGGTAAGGGGAGAGATATCGGTTTTGGCGGAAGAGAAATAGAGAAAGTGAAGAAGATCAATCTCAAATTTATGGATAAGAGGATTCCCAGAACAAAGTTCATTATTGCCTCTGATGTGATAAATCCTCTCTTAGGACCCAGAGGAGCTGCCCGCGTTTATGGACCACAAAAGGGAGCAACGCCAAAGATGGTGGAAAGGCTGGAGAGGGGACTTTCCCATCTTGCTAAGGTGATAAGAAAGGAATTGTCTATTTCGGTGGAGAATCTTCCCGGCTCTGGTGCGGCTGGGGGGTTGGGAGCAGGACTCTATGCCTTCCTGGGTGCAAAGATGGGAAATGGGGTAGAACTAGTAATGAAAATAGCAGGGTTGGATGAACAAATCAAGAAGGCTGATATGGTTATTACTGGCGAAGGTCAACTCGACCGTCAGACGCTCTACGGCAAAACGGTAATGGGAGTTATAAAAATGGCGAGAAAGTATAGAGTTCCTGTTGTCTGCATTGCCGGGTCGATTATGCCTGAAGCTAAAGATTTATATAGACTTGGAGTTAAAGGACTGTTTAGCACTACTACAATGCCGATGAGCCTTCAACAAGCTATGGGAAAAAGTAGGAGCCTGCTAATTAATGCTTCGGAGAACCTGGGACACCTGTTAGATCTAATGATGGTTAAGAAGAAAGAATGAAAAGAAGATTCTGGATTATCCTGGGTGCTGTAACAGTTATTCATGGTTTGATGAATTTATATATGGGCGTGGGTGACGATGAGGCTTACTACTGGGTGTGGAGTAATCATTTAGCACTCAGTTATTATGACCATCCTCCGATGGTAGCTTACATCATCTGGTTTTTTACACGGATTTTAGGCACAAGCTTCTTTACGGTACACCTGGGAGCTTTGGTTTCTGTCACACTGTTCATTATAATTATCTATCAGTGGGTAAAGGAGATGTTTTCCTCGAGAGAGGCGCTCTGGGCGGCGACTATTGTTCTGTTTATCCCCATCTTTTTTGTAGGTGGAACGGTAACTGTCCCTGATGGACCTTTGGGACTTTTCTGGGTGCTAACGCTATGGTTGGTATACAGGGCTTTAAAGGAGAGGAAGTCTCACTACTGGTATCTGGCAGGATTGGCAGTGGGCTTGAGTGGCCTGAGTAAATATAATGGACTCCTTCTGCCAGGACTCATATTTCTCTACTTGATATTTTCCAATAAGCACAGATTCTGGCTACTAAGAAAGGAACCCTACATTGCGCTGTTAATCGGGTTAATTGTTTTCTCTCCGGTAATCATCTGGAATTATCAACACGACTGGGTATCTTTTCAATTCCAGTTTCTTTCTCGCCATCGAGGAGGATTCTCTTTTGTTCGCTTTCTCCAGTTCATAGGGGCCCAGTTTACTTACCTCGCTCCTTTAGCCTTTATCTATGCCTGCTTAGGTTTCTATCGTTTAGTGAAAATAGGTTTTGGAAAGAAAATATGGGAATACCAGTATCTCTTTTTGACCTCTTTTCCCTTAGTTGCTTTATTTGCTTTGAACAGTTTCGTTTCACGTTCATTTAAACCCCACTGGCCTGCACTTGGTTATATCGGGGGAATATTAGGAGGGGTTGTAGCAGGAGGGCTTGCCAGGAAAGAGAGGAATTTTTTAAAGATAAACTTCTTAATTTGTATCCTTCTCTTGGGTATAACAATAGGACAAACATTCTATCCTTTTCTTCCCATTCCTCCCAAACAGGATATCACTAACGACCTTTATGGATGGGACAAAGTTAGTCAGGCAATAGATGAGATGGATAAGGAATTACCGAAACCTGATTTTCTTCTAACCGACAGGTATCAGAATGGAGCCCACTTGAGCTTTGCCACCCGGAAAGAGGCATACACTTTTAGTCCTCATCGCCGGAGCCAGTTCGATTTCTGGCAGGATGTAGAGGAACTTAAAGGGAAAGATGCAATCTATGTAACACACAGTCGATATTTTAAGGATCCAAACGATATATACAGATTTCAAAAGATTGAGCTTGTGAAAGAAGTGACGTTGGTTCGTGGGGGGAAGGAAATGCGTACCTTCTACCTCTACTATTGTGAGAATTTCCAGGGGCTGAAGTGAAAAGAGAAAAAATTCTTCTCGGTATTGTACTGGTGGTTCTGGGAGTCATCATCCATCTTTTGCCGGAAATAAATAATTTTCTTTTTTACCAGATAAACAATTTCCATTTCCATTGGCTGGATACTATAATGCTTCCCATCACCTATTGTGGAGACGGAACAGTGTTAGCTATTGTGGCGCTGGGGTTGTGGAGGTTGCGGGGTTGGAGAAAGTTCCTCTGGTTGGTTTTAATCCTGATAAGCGCAGGAATTCTGGTTCAGATGATTAAGTACTTTTTTCCTTCACCTCGCCCAAGTGCAGTCTTTCCTGATATTCATATTTTAGGTCCTGTTCTCAGGGCACATTCCTTTCCCTCAGGACACACTGCTTCAACTTTTGCTCTAATCAGTTTTCTCTCGGGAGAGTTTCCCCAGCTGGGAACCTTCCTTTGGGTAATGGCTATATTGATTGGTTTTTCCAGAGTCTATGTGGGAGCACATTTTCCCGCCGATGTTCTATTCGGGGCAGGATTGGGATACCTGGTGGCAAAGATTTACATGATGATATGGGAAAGTAGAATTAAAAGATAGTTCGTTCATCGCATAGGAATTTTTTGACATGGGAATGTTTTGGAGTCCTCCCGAAAGGGAGGGATGAAATCGACCTTGCTTTCGCAAGGACTCCAGAGCTTAAGGAGGTAAAATATGACCACAATTACTGATGTCTGGGCACGAGAAATTTTGGACTCCCGGGGAAACCCCACCATTGAAGTGGATGTAATTTTAGAAGGGGGCGCAATGGGTCGGGCAGCTGTTCCTTCGGGAGCATCAACAGGAGAACATGAAGCAGTAGAACTCAGGGATGGCGATATGAAAAGATATCTGGGCAAAGGTGTCCAGAAAGCAATAGCAAATGTAAATGATGTAATCGGTCCAGCCCTGTATGGTTTAGATGCCAGTGAACAGGTTTCCATCGATAAGAGAATGATTGAGCTGGATGGAACTGAAAATAAGTCAAAATTGGGAGCAAATGCGATTCTGGGAGTCTCTCTTGCCTGCGCCAAAGCCGCCAGCGAGACAGCGGAATTGCCTTTGTATCAGTACATAGGAGGTCCCAATGCTAAAATTCTCCCGGTTCCCTGTTTAAATATTCTCAATGGTGGCAAACACGCTGATAATAATGTTGACCTCCAGGAATTTATGATTATACCTAGTGGTGCACCCTCTTTTCGTGAAGCGATGAGGTATGCTGTGGAAACTTACCATCATTTAAAAGTGATATTAAAGTCAAAAAATCTATCCACAGCTCTGGGTGATGAAGGCGGATTTGCTCCTGATTTGAAATCTAACGAGGAGGCTCTAAAGTTAATTGTTCAGGGAATTGAGAAGGCGGGATATAAACCCGGGGAAGACATCTACATAGGCATTGATGCTGCAGCATCCTCTTTTTATAATGGTAGTAAATATATTTTAAAAGCAGAAGGAAAAGAAAATGATGCTTCAGGGATGGTCGATTTCTATGAATCCCTGATTAAAAGATATCCTGTAATTTTCATTGAGGATGGTTTGGCTGAAGACGATTGGGACGGCTGGAAACTGTTGACCAAGAGGTTGGGTGAGAAGATACAATTGACCGGAGATGACCTGTTTGTCACCAACAGGAAGAGGCTCAAGAAAGGAATTGAGCTAAAAGTAGCAAATTCTATTCTGATTAAACCCAACCAGATTGGAACTCTGACCGAGACGCTGGATACTGTAGAGATGGCTAAGAGAGCGAAATATACCTGTCTATTCTCCCACCGTTCTGGCGAGACAGAAGACGACATATTGGCCGATATAGTAGTGGCAACTAACGCTGGACAGATTAAAAGCGGTGCCCCTGCCAGGTCGGAACGGTTATGCAAGTATAACCGACTGATGAGAATAGAAGAGGAATTGGGAGAAAAAGCAGAATTTTATGAGTGGCAAATAAGAACCCCGTGATAAAATTTAAGGTTTAGAGAATGCGGATAAGTATCCATAAAAAGAGAGTTCATAGGAAGATACTAATCCTAATTGTTATAATTGGTATACTTATATTTCTTTTTGCCAATAAGAATTTTCAAACCTTGTTAATTTTAAATAAGGAAATTACTCAATTAAAGCAAAGAATAACAGGCTTGGAGGAAGAGAATATAGGGCTAAAGGAAGAACTGGAAGCAATGAAAAACGACCCCGAATATATTGAGAGCCTGGCACGTAGAGAACTGGGATTGATTAAACCTGGAGAAACCAAGTATAAATTTATCGAATCTCAAGAAGAAAAATGACTTGACTGAATCTAACTATTTTCTTATAATGAAAAGGCGGTTTGCCGGAGTGGCGGAATTGGCAGACGCCTTGGACTTAAAATCCAATGGGTATTTAATACCCGTGCCGGTTCGAGTCCGGCCTCCGGCACGGAGAATGTCTGGAGTAGCCCCGATTTGTCGGGGCGTTTGGAGTAGCAGACTTTAGTCTGCGTTTCGTAAAGCCGGATAGAATTTTGAAATTACTATATGATAAATGGACGCGGGGTGGAGCAGTCTGGTAGCTCGTCGGGCTCATAACCCGGAGGTCGACCGTTCGAATCGGTCCCCCGCCACCAGATTAAACAGAATTGCCGATGTCCGGATGGGTATTCGGCAATTTTTTTGGTAAAATTATGTTACTATATAGGGAGGTCAGCGATGAAAGAAGAAAAAAAGAAGAAAGAGATAAAGAATATGATAAGGGATTATAAGAGGTTGCTCAATTTGGGTGAGTACAGGATTACTTCCCGCTTTAAAACAACCCGTGAAGATAATGATTTGAGGGGATGTTACGCATTAGTCCATGTGGATAACGCCAATAGGAATATCTATCTCAGGTTTAGTATCTGGGATTCTATAAAGATGAACCGAAGGGGGCTCAGGAATCTGGTTCTTCACGAGCTTCTCCACAGTTTCTTCTGGGAATTGAGTGACTTATTCAGCGCTACCATAGATAAGTGTAAGATTACTCGTCGCCAGAAAGAGCTATTGAAGGATAAGTATGATAATATGGAAAATAGAAAAATTGGTCGACTGATGAAGATTATAATTAAATTAGAAAGACAAAGAGCAAAAAGATTAAATTAAACAGGCTTAAAAGTTGACAGGGGAATTCAATAAGTGTATAATACTTAGAAGATATAAGTCATTCTATCGCTGACCGCAGAAGTGAAAGGGGTAAGATAGTAATGTGGAAGAAGAAGGACCTGGAGGAGACAATAAAGAACAAATTTGGCGGTTATGATTTTATTGTGGTTTCCAACAGGGAGCCATATGTTCATGAATATTCAGGGAAAAAGGTCAGATGCGTGAAGTCGATTGGAGGGCTCACTGCTGCCATGGACCCGATAATGCAGGCTTCTAAAGGCATTTGGGTTGCCCATGGGAGCGGTGATGCTGATAAGGATGTTGTAGATAAAGATAATAAAATTAAGGTTCCTCCTGAGGACCCGAAGTATAGTTTAAAGCGTATATGGATGACCAAGGAAGAGGAGAACGGTTTCTATTACGGCTATGCGAATCAAGTTCTTTGGCCATTATCCCACATTGCTTATCGCCAGCCAGTTTTTAATGCCTCCCATTGGGAGTATTACCAGGAAGTCAACCAGAAGTTTGCCGAAGCTGTTCTCGAAGAGAAGAGAGATAATAAATTGTTCGTCTGGCTCCAGGATTACCATTTAAGTCTGTGTGCTAAGATTATAAAGGAGAAAAGCCCTGATGCAATTGTCTCTCTATTCTGGCATATTCCCTGGCCAAACCCAGAGGTATTCAGGATATGTCCCCAGAATAAGAAACTCCTGGAAGGGCTTTTAGCTAATGACCTTCTGGGGTTCCACCTTCGCTACCATTGCCTCAACTTTCTGGATACCGTAAGGCAGGAACTGGAAGCCAAAGTCAATCGTGAAGAGTCTTCCGTCACTTACAAAAATCACAAGACTTTAGTAAGGCCATTCCCCATCAGCATAGATGCCGAAGGTATCTCACGGATGGCTAATGCCAAAGAAGTGAAAGAGAAAATGAAAAGTCTTCCGGAAGAGATAGACCCTCCCTATGAAATTCTCTGCTTGAGTATAGACAGAGTTGACTATACTAAGGGAATTTTAGAAAAAATTAGAGCAGTGGATAGATTTTTAGAGAAGTATCCTGAATACCAGGGACGGTTCGTCTTCCTTGAGTTGGGAGCACTTAGCCGATTGCACATCAAGACTTACAAGCAATTAATAGATGATATCGAGTCCCTGGCTGAAGAGGTGAATTGGAAATACCGTTCTGGCTACTGGTATCCAATTGTCATCATCAATCGCCGGATCGATTATACAACGCACCTTGCCTACTATCGCGCTTGCGACGTTTGCCTGGTGGGTTCTCTCCATGATGGAATGAACTTAGTTGCCAAAGAGTATAATATGGCTAATGTAGACCTTAAAGGAATGCTCGTTTTAAGC
The DNA here is from genome assembly GCA_035530055.1 of bacterium. NCBI lineage: Bacteria > bacterium. Next base: position 10,156 of record DATKVN010000101.1, read on the forward strand.
CAGTTTACAGGTGCGGCAAGAGAATTAAAAGATGCTGTCCTGATAAATCCTTTTGACACTGAAGGCGTTGCTGATGCGATTTTATCTGCAGTTAAAATGTCGGAGAAGGAGAGAAAAAGGCGAGTAAGAAAGATGCAAAAAGTCATCCTGGAAAACAACATTTATAAATGGGCAGGGAAATTCATCCTCCAGTTAAGCGAACTATAAAATAAAAATAGGGACAGCGACCATTTTTCTAAGAAAAAGGGTCAGACTCCGTTAGACCCCATTTTTCACTAGAGGGTGAAAAGAGGAGAAAAAGTAGACTCTCCTTTTTTAGAAAAATGGTCGCTGTCCCCTTTAAAAGGATAAGTATCGTGCAACATGTTTTCAATGTTTGGCAAAACATTGAGAGGAGATTATGCTCGGCTAAGAGGATTCTCCTCCTTTTAGACTTCGATGGCACACTGACCCCAGTTGTCAAACGTCCCAGGGAGGCGGAGCTCTCTCCAGAGATGGAGGGAATTCTGAAATTTCTGACCAAAAAGAAGGAATTCGAGGTTGCCATTATAAGTGGAAGGTCTATTTCTGACTTAAAGCAAAAAATTAAGATAAGGAACATAATTTACGTTGGGAATCATGGATTAGAAATAGAGAGGAAGGGGAAAAAATTTATCTATCCCCAGGCCTCAAAATCAATCCCCACTATGAAGGAACTAAAGAAAATTATGAAGGCAAAACTTGGTTCTATTAAAGGAACGATTGTAGAAGATAAGAGAGTAGGCTTAGTTGTCCATTATAGAATGGTAAAGAACTCTGACGTGCCAGAATTAAAGAGGACGGTGGGACAGGTTTTCAAGCCGTTTCTGGAAAAGGGGAAGATAAAAATCGGCCACGGGAAAAAAATGCTTGAGGCAAAACCTCCTATTATGTGGGATAAGGGCAAAGCGGCTTCTATGCTTCTCGATTCTTTTAAGAGAGAAAAGCCCCTTTCATTCTATTTAGGAGATGATAAGACAGACGAAGACGCTTTCTCCGCGCTGGACGGAAGAGGGATTACCATTTTCGTGGGAAAGTCCAGGAGGTCGAAAGCGAAATTTTTTCTCAAGAATGTTGGTGAAGTGGAAATTTTCCTGAAGAGACTTTCTGCTTTAAAGGTAGGAAGGCACAAACCAAGTGCATAAAAAAAAGCCCCGTCTGACTAAAACTAAACAGCCATTCCATTTCTATACCAGGCTTAATTTAATCGAGTTTACGGGTAAGAAAGCTACCAATTTACGCGAGCTGGTAGAGATAATGAAGGAAGTACCAGGCTCGGTTATCTACCACCATACTCACCACTACCTTCAACAACACCTTTATCTCTCACCCGAGCCTCCCAACGACTTTGCCTACTGGGTCACCTACATTCTTCGCGAGGAGGAACTGGGGGAAGAAATTGCCAGTATTGACCTCTGTGAATTTTCCACCATTCGCTCCTTAAGAGAAAAGATTATAGAGACCATTGAAGAGCATCTTGCCAGAAATCCAGGAACTTTGCGCACGGCACCTCCTGGGGCAGAATTCCATTTCTTTAAGACTATTACCTTTATTCTACCTACTCCTTATGTTGCTGAAAACCTTTTGGAGTTTTTGGAAGCTATCAGGAAAATTTCTATCCATTCAATCTATTTCCATATGTTTGAGGCAAAACTCAGGTTAGAAAAAGGAGAAAACGATTTTTCTCGCTGGGTCGAAGATATGTTAGGAGAAAAAGAGCTTGCCAGCGATATTGCAAAATTTGACCCTTATACTTTTACTATGGAAGGTTTGCGTAGTGAACTCTGCAGACTAATCACCAAGCATATTCCTGGAGAAATAATCGAATGTCAAGAATAAGTGACTACGAACCAATTGTAGGGGTAGAAGTAATCAACGAATTAAAGATGCTTGCCCGGAAACTGAAGAATAAAGTTGTTCAGAATGTTAACTCTACTTCAGTGGGTGGGGGAGTAGCTGAGATTCTTGGCCGAATGGTTCCCCTCCTGCAAGATTTGGGGGTAGATGCCCGCTGGGATGTACTGAAAGGAGGAGAAAAGTACTTTCAGGTAACCAAGAAGTTCCATAATGCTCTTCATGGCACGAAAATGGAGATTACCGGTGATGACTACGAAATTTTTCTTGAAACTACAAGGGCAAACATTGAACAGATGGAATTTTATGGCGATATTGTTTTCATTCACGACCCTCAGCCGGTAGCTTTAGTAGAAAAGAAAAAATACTTGAAGAGCAGGTGGATCTGGAGGTGCCATATCGATTTCACCTCTCCAGACCCCGAAATATGGAAGTTTCTTAAATCCTTTGTAGAGCAATACGATGCCTGTGTTTTTTCAGCGCCTACTTTCGCTCGCCCGTTGCCCATTAGGCAGTTTTTAATTTCTCCTTCCATCGACCCCTTAAGCGATAAGAATAGAGACTTATCCGAGGAAGAAATTAATAATGCGCTTGAGAGACTAAAGATAAATAGAGATAAGCCAATAATTACTCAGATTTCTCGTTTCGATTACCTTAAGGACCCTTTTGGGGTAATCGAAGCCTTTAACCTGGTTAAAAAGTATGTCGACTGCCGGCTGGTTTTGGCTGGAGGAGGTGCAATTGATGACCCTGAAGGACAAAAAGTCTTTCAGGAAGTAGTAGAGAAGGCAAGCAATGATCCAGATATCCTCGTTTTACTTCTCCCTCCGGCAAGCGACCTGGAAATCAATGCCTTACAAAGGGCATCTACAGTCATTCTCCAGAAGTCTCTTAGGGAAGGTTTTGGGCTTACAGTGGCTGAGGCTTTATGGAAGGCCAAGCCAGTGGTTGCTTCTGCAGTGGGGGGCATACCTTTACAAATTGCCCATAAGTATTCTGGCTTACTTTCCCATACAGTGCAAGGAACTGCCTATTGGATTAGGCAGCTCCTCCATAGTCCCGAGTATGCAACAAGGCTGGGTGAAAATGGGAAGGCACACATTAAGCAAAATTTCCTCCTTACCAGACACTTGAGAGATTATCTGCTCCTTTTCCTATCCTTAGAAGAAGAAGAGGACATAATTTATCTCTAAATTCTCTCGAACTGAATGCTCCTTTCCTAAAATATCTCTCCTCTTTTCCGTTTCTCTTCTAAGCCATCTTCTTGAATTCCCTGTTATTCCTATGGTTTAATATGGGAGAAACAGCACCCTCTTTAGAGGTTAACTTTTTGTTAAGTTTATGTTAAGTTTGTATTAAGTTTGTGTTAAAAATGTGGTTGACAAAATCAGGTTTCTGTAGTAACATAATGAAGGGAGCTTGATAAGAGTTGTTTTGACAACATAATAGGTAAGTTTAAATTGTCCGATAAAGGCAAACCTCGAGAAATCGAGGGGCGCAAAACCTCGGATCTAAGGAGCCACCTCTATGATGGCCGGGTTGCCGAAGACAATAACAATAAAGAATATAATATTGAGCCGAATAAGCAGGAAAATATGCTTGTTCGGCTCTATATTTATCATATTAACTATAGTTCCTTTAAAGACTATTGCATTTGCTGAGACTACTGACCAGACTGTTTTGGGAAATCTCCACATTGTCAATGACACCCTGTTTGGAAAATTCAATTATGGCAATGAGAACGTGGAAGGATTTCTGGAAGCTAAAGAGTCTTTCCCCGGAGGGATAAGCGGCTTTGTGATAGGGACAAATATTGGCTTGGGTTCTCCTGAGGCGAATTTTGGAAAAGGGAAAATAGGCTTAAAAGTATGCTTTACCAATGATAATCCGGTATTGGAGCGAAGCGCTCTTTTTAAAATAGGAGCCGAATGGCTTCCCCAATGGAATCTTGCCTCCACTCGCTTAAAAGCCAAACTGGGCCTTAGAGGTGGTTACCTTTCAGTAACTACTACTACCGAACCGATAGACCCACCATATCCTTCTCAACTCCTCTATGGAGCCGAAAGTGGCCTCTCCATTTCCAAAGAGCTCAAAGGGATAACTTTTGAGACCGGTGCTACCGGATATGTAACCTACAGCTTCTATAATCAGAATAATCAAGTGGATAATTCCGGAATTAAGGTACAAGCGGGTAGCAGAATAGAGGTTCTCCCGGTCATATTAAAATTGGGATGGAAGGGAACTCTGATAAACTATAATCAAGACAAATACTTTTTCCTGGATACTATGAGAGAGGACAGCTACGAA
>DATKVN010000102.1 GCA_035530055.1 bacterium
GGTTGGTCCGGGTATGGTACAGCCACAACCAGAAGTTATACAGGTTTAAGTGAAGGGAGTCATACATTTGAGGTTAGGGCTATAGATGGAGCGGGTAATGAAGATCCAGTACCAGCCTCTTATACCTGGGTAATCGATTTAGCAGAACCTGTCGGCATTTACCAGATTACAAGTAATCTGCTTGCTGCCAGAACTCTCGACGCAATCAGGTTGACTATTGCACTTGTCGACCCGGATACACTCGTGCCTATAAGCGGGGCAAACAATCCATTTATAATAAATGCCTGCACAATCAGTGGTGGAGATGCTCCGGGCAACTGGACAAAGATAAGTGGACCATCAATGCTAAACAATGGTCAAGCAGTAATCGAGGTAAGTTATGATACAGTGGGAAAAATTCGCTTCAAAGTAAGCGACAATTTGGGTTATGAACCAGGATATACTGCCCCTATAGACATTGCACCATGGGGGTTGCGCTATGACCTGGAGGCTCCGGAAAGAGTGGAAGCCGGTAGAGAATTTCCTCTTATAGTTAGATTAATTGATGATCCGGCTGTTGGGGGTGCGGGAAATCCGGTCACTCCTAATGAATATGCCAGACAGGTAGAATTGGTTGCTTATTCTTCTCCTGTAGGGACGCCGGCTGAGGGAGAATTGAAGATAAAAAGTTTCTATTTACAGGAAGGAGAAAAAACTGTCCTTGAGAGTTATAGCCTTGCCCATGTTATCTATATTGAGGCTTCTGATGCCGAGCCGAAGACTCCTCAATCTACACCGGGACGCACTGCTGACATTGAAGTTATTGGTGCACCAAAAACAGTTATGAAATTCGACGGAATGTATCGTGAAATGTACGATGGAATATATTTGAGAAGTAGTACGCGTATAATTATTATGTCGGTAACTGATATTATACCAGAGCCCATCCTTTATAGAGACAATGGCTCTGACTGGATGACCTATGTCGAACCATTTACTCTTTCTCCCGGCGCCCATACCATTGAGTATTATGGAATAGATGCATATGGGCATGAGGAAAGGATAAATCGGAGCAAGAAAATTTACGTCACTTTCTTTGGTGGCGGGGTCACCAATATACCCAATCCGTTCAAGGCGGGCAAAGAGCCGACTTATATAGAATATGACCTGAAAGAGCCTTCCAATGTAACCATTACAATTTACGACCTTTTCGGCCAGGAGGTCTGGCATGAGAGTTATGCAGCTGGAGAAAACGGTGGTCTGAAAGTTGATAACAGCGTTCCCTGGGATGGGAGGAACCTCTCCGGAAAAGTAGTGGCAAATGGAGGTTATATATGCCGCATCTGGGTGGAGAAAGAGAAAAGGCATATGTTAAGGAAGATTGCTGTTGCCAAATAAAGTAAGAGGAGATAAGAAAATGGAAAAGAGGGTTTTTAGACTATTTGGAGTAGCAGACTTCAGTCTGCGTTTTCTTATTTTGGTATTAATTTTGGCGATGCACTGGCAACTCGCCAGGGCAGATAATTACTACGGAATGCCCAATGACTATTTGCAGTATGGGGCAGGAGCGAGGTCTTTAGCCATGGGAGGAGCATATGTGGCCCTGGCAGATGAGGCCAGTGGACCTTATTGGAATCCGGGAGCGTTAACACAGATTGATGAACACCAGTTCCTTTCTATGTATGCTCCATTCTTTGAACAGACAAGTTATAACTTCCTCTCCTATGTTCATCCCCTGCGAAGGCTGGGGACTTTGGGTATTTCTGATGTTCTCGTCCATTCCGGAGGATATGAAGAAGTCACTCGCAAGCAAGGAGTAATTGGTACGAATATGTCGATATACAAGAACGCTATAATTATCTCTTACGCAAATAAGGTTCGTGAACGTCTCTCCCTGGGAGCAAGTTTGAAACTGATTCATGAGCGGGTGATGAGATATTCAGGGAATGGCCAGGGAATAGATTTGGGGATACTTTATCAGCCATTAGACGAACTAAATATTGGGTTAGCCCTGCAAAATGTTATACAGCCCAAGGTGACTCTAAGAGATGACCCCGATGTGTATGAGATGAATTTGAAAGCTGGTGTGGCATTGAGTGCATTCTCTAAACGCCTCACCCTGACTGCAGATATCAATAAGCTCGTTGACGAGAAGGCATACTTCTGTGCCGGGTTAGAAGTTTCTCCCTGGGAGAAGACTTCTTCTCTTTCTTTGAAAAGGGTAGATTTGAGGGCAGGATTTAACCACTTGCAATCTTTTACCTGTGGACTGGGACTGAAGATAAAATTTTTCACTGTGGATTATGCCTTTAGTTCTCATGACATGGGAAATCTTCACAAATTTGCCCTTACCTTTAACTGGGGAAATATCTATAAGGCAAGTGCGAATCCCATTTTGAAGACGGAAAACACCTATGGGCTTGACGCTTTAACCAATGAACTCGAATTTTCTACTGATATTCCTTCAATTACTGTAAAGAGATGGACTCTGGAGATAAAAGATGAAGATGAAGAAGTGCAGAAGACTTTCTCCGGGGAGACCCGTCCACCGGAAATTATCAAGTGGGATGTTTGTGATGATATGGGCAGGCCGGTAAAGAAGGGAGACTATTCCTACAAATTTACCGTTGTCTATAAGAATGATAGACAGTGGGTTGAGCAGGGAGAGATAAAGCTCCAATCATTCTCTTTAGAAGAGATGCCGATAGAAATTAGAGTAAACGGAGAAGAACTCACTGAGGGTGTTGAGTAATCCCGACATGTCGGGACGCTTTACACTCCATAGACAGGAGGAGAAGTAAAATGTTAAAAAATATGAGAAAAATTTCAATAATCATTACGATACTCCTTTTCATTCCTCTGTCAATAGCAGGAGCAAAGATGATGGAGATGGATGCCGTCACTGAGTATAAGTTCGCCAGTTCTGCTTATAGAAAAGGCAATGTAGAA
>DATKVN010000103.1 GCA_035530055.1 bacterium
TTTCAACTCTTGTCGTCGGGGCCAAGATGAGGGCGGGATCAAAGGAGCTATCTTGTTGTATCAGTTTCGTCGATATCCCCTGGTTCACTGCCTGGATAAGTCCTTCAACCACGCCTGAGGATATGGAATCCATCATCCCCGCCCCTCTCATTATCCAGTAAATTTCTATTTCTCCGGGATGATTGGCATAAATGTTTTGGCTGAAGTTTTCAGGTATTACCAGAAGCGCAACTCCATTTTCTTCCCTTACTTCTTCCAGGCCTTCTTCAGCATCATTGCCATTATAGATAACCTCCGCCTTCTCGATAAGAACGGACATGGCTATATCAGAAAAATCGCCATCGTCCATATCCACGATTCCTACGACTGGCTTCTCCTCCATAGTTTCCCCGATGTTGCCAATCGTTTGCCCCACAAATCCAAGCACTATGGCAATAACCACTATTGGGATCAGGGTTGAGAGGGTAAACAATTCCTTGAATTCTTTCTTTATTATGTTGCCAATCATTTAATCGCCTTAACAAAAGCCTCTTCTATATTTCTAGCGTCATATTCCTTTTTGAGTTCCGCGGCAGTCCCGCTGGCAATTATTCTCCCATCGTCTATCAAAGCGATGCGGTGGCATAAGAACTCTACCTCAAGCATATTATGCGAAGACAATAAAACCGCCACTCCTGCCTCAACTGCGCTATTTATTATCCTCCTCACCTCCTGAGCATTTACCACGTCCAGGCCGGAGGTAGGCTCATCTAATATCGCCAATCTCGGGTTTACCATTAAAGCTCTGCCCACGAGCAAACGCCGTGTCATTCCCTTGCTGTATGTGTCAACTTTGTCGTTTATTCTCTCTCCTAAATTGGCTATTTCCAGTCCTCTCCGGACCATATCCTGGAATTTCTCTCCATCGCCAAAGAATTTGGCGATAAACTTCAGGTACTCTTTGCCCCTGAGGTTTTTATAGGCGCCAGCCTCTTCGGGCAAATAGCTTATTATCTTTCTCACCTCTCCCGCCTCTTTAGGAAGTTCATAGTCAAAGACCGTTACCGAGCCAGAGGTTATTTGAAGCAGTGTGGCAATGACTCTCAGTGCGGTTGTCTTTCCCGCACCATTAGGACCTATCAGGCCAAATATCTCCCCTTCCTTTACTTCAAAAGAGATTCCATTTATTGCCCTGAAGTTCCCATAGTCCTTGACCAGTTCTCTAACTTCTACTGCTTTCATTTATCTCACGTATCGCAACACTTAAACTTCCATATTTTCCAAGCCTTGTTGCTCCGTTTTACCTTGACTTACGCATCCTGGAATACTCGGACATTCGACAACGAATACGCCCTCTTCATCCTGTTCAATAGTTACATAGTATCTTTCTCAGTATCTAGGTAAATGTTGTCTATGTCTCGTTGAATTTCTATTGTCTTCTCTAAGGCAGTAGCAATCTTGCAATAATGTTTTATATCATCAAGAGATAATTTTTCCCTATCCTTAAACCATTTATCAAGGACTTGGTAACCGCCAATTTGGTATTCCCAGACCTCTCTTTCTATCCCCTCGAAGTATTGACTATCATTGATGTAAACCTGTTTTCCCATTTCTTCGTATCTTACCTTCCTAACTCCGTAATCACCGCCTCCCTGAAACTTAACAATAGGATTATTTAGCTCTGCCGACTTCATTAAATGTAAATCAACGAGCTTGCTGCCATATCTTCCTATCGTGCTAAACAATTCATAGTTTCTGGTAAAAGGCACTTTCGGGAAATCAATTTTCAAAAACTCGGCGTATTTACTTCGATAGATATTAGAATAAAGAACCCCGTATATGTAATAGAATATTCCCTCTGACGTCGGTTCCTCACCATAAGCCTCAGCTAATGATTCGACCAGCTTGGGATTAAGATTCGGCTTTCTCTTACCTAGTCCCAAGTGGCTAAACATATCTTTTCTGCTCACTTCAGGATAAAGGTAGAGAGGAAAGAGGCAGGACTGGGTTGTGGATTCACCACATTTGGTTTCCATGATGTGCTGACAACAGAAGAAATGGTTCATTTCCCCAGACTTATTACTTCTTGCTGATATTAATGCCAAGTTGTCTCCCGCAAACATATGGCGCATGACTTCCAGACGAGGCCAATCCACCATCTTTTGAGTATAGTAAATACTCCGAATATCAAAGGGGCGGTAAAGTATAGTAGCAAAATATGCATCCCAGTCTTTGTCTTTTGCTAATTCTTTTCGTGCTTCAGCTAGCTTCCAACCTCTCGTATCTTTCAATTTGAAAGCTTGCTGAACAATCTCATCGGGCGTTGACAGGTCTCTGAACATTTCAATTCGCCTCTTTAAGACATCTTCCCTGAAATCAATCACAAACTTGTCCCTCGCAGTGACGATTCCAGTGCAGTTTACAGGGAAAATATCGGTCACTTTCCAGTGTTTTTCATAAATATCCCTATACGTTTCTGCTCTTGGAACGAAGAAATAGTATGGGCTATTTGGGTGTATTTCCTTCCAAGCAGTTGTCTTAATGTCCCTTTTCAAAAGCCAGTCATATTTGTTTTCTTGTAGCCCACATAATTCACTGTGTGAAACCTTCTTCTCTAACCTTTCCTTTTTAACAAAGAGTGAAATGGCAACTCCCTGCCGGATGTCGAAGACATTTCCATCTTTGGAGCCATCAGAACATCTTTTCTTCTTCCAGCTGCTGCCATGCAAATCCAATACGTATATTTCATCGAAGCTATTCATCAACGATTGTCGCATTCCCCGAAATGTTGGATTATCTAGATAACTATGATTGGTGACAAACCCCAGAACCCCTTCGCCTTCTTGGTCTATCTTCCATTGAGCAAAGCGAATGAACTTGACATAGTCATCTTGAAGCCAATGCTTCTTTTCTCCGAAGTGTTTTCCATCAACATATTTATAGCGTTCAATTAAATCAGTGATCCACTTCCCCTTATTAGCTGATATTCCCGAATACGGAGGATTTCCCAGAATAACCAGAATAGGCTTTTCCTTCTTTACCTTGCCAGCAAGATGTGATTCCTCAGCTAGGGAAGACATTCCAGGAAGAGCAGTCTGTTCTAGTTCTTCCATTTCCAGAGTATTTGTAAGATAGAACTTGAATCTTTCATCCTCATGGAGCTTGTAACCCAATTCTTCCAATAGCAGCGCCATCTTCAAATGCCCTATGGCATAAGGGGCCATCATCAACTCAAAGGCATAAAAGTTTTTCAAAATATGCTCTTTAGTGAAGCTCTCTCTTCCACCTTCTCCGTATTTGGTACTGAATTCCTCTATCGCCAATTTGCTAGCCTCAGCAAGAAAAGTTAGGGTGCCCGCGGCTGGGTCAAGAACAGTAACGCCATTAGAGGCAAAACCCATATCTTTTTGGAAGCGTTCCTTGAGAATAATATTTAAGGAACGAACGATATAAGAAACTACCGATTCGGGTGTGTAATAAACGCCCCTTCTTTCTCTTTCCTTTGGATTATATTTAGCCAGAAAAGTTTCGTAGAAATAGTAAACTGGGTCTCTTCCTTTGCCTTCATGATAAAACCTGCTTAAAATTTCATTGACATCAGCCACCGCCAGAACACTAGAGATGTCATCTATAATCCATTCCATCTGCTTGGGTAATTCCCCCAGAGAGATGAAATTGAAAACATCTCGCAGGATACCAATGGTTCGGGGGATGTAATCGTAAGCCAGCTTGCGGTTAAATCCATTTTCACAGCGAGTGCGGGCGGCAAAAAGTCCGTAGGTGATAGTCTGCGCATAGAGATCGGCAAAACTATTCGGAGTTAGCCCCGCAATTAGATACTTCTGAAATGCTTCATAGAATCCAAGGATAGAGGCCTTGCCCTCTCCTGCTTTCAACTCCTCCAGAATGACCTGGTCTTTTAAGAAACTAGTCCTCCTTGCCAATTCAAATGCTAAAGACTCTGCTGTATAAGCCTTAGGGAGTGAGAAGGAGAAAAACTTATCTAGGAGATTTAGGAAACTATCTTTATTCTCTATAGGTGGAACTGTTTTCAATTCGTGAACAATAAAGGGTCTAGCCAACAAGACTCTATCAATTAACCTTCCACTACGGTACAGGCGAAATTCAAAAAAGTTAGTTAAGATAAGGTTGGGGAATGTATGTATATAGCGTTTTAGCTGCTCACCGTTCTCAATGTAGTCAAGGTTCTCCGTGAACGGCTCTTTTGCCTCAATATAACCAACGATGTTTTGCCTCCCATCCCAAACCCTGAAATCAGGATTGCCTGCCTCGGTCTTCTTGGGCAATGTGGTGATATGGATATGCTTCTTGTCGGTAGAATCAGCAAAGGCCTTTAGAAGCTCCTCTAAACTTGAGTAATAGCTTTCCTCTCGGGCATCGCCTGTTTGGGCAACCTCGAATAGCCTTTTAAGATATGCTTTCAGCATCCTCACACCTTTCTACTCGAATTTTTAACCTTATCCATATTATAATATTCGAGGCTGAAAAGCCATAAGGAGCTTGAGAGATGGCTAGCTCGGGACAGAGGACGGGGATTGCTAATTTGCCTTTGCATTACGGCAAGGTGCCGCCGTGGCTTTTCGGGCGGATGTGCCAGCTTGCCCGCGAGATTACCATTGTTACGGTAACGGAGTTTGGCACTGGAGAGATGCTGCGCCGTCTTTCCGACCCCTTCTGGTTTCAGGCTTTCGGCTGCGTGCTGGGCTATGACTGGCATTCCAGCGGCGTTACCACCACCGTCTGCGGCGCCATGAAAGAAGGAATGCGAGGGCTGGAAAGAGAGCTCGGCTTATTTGTCGCCGGGGGCAAGGGCAGGACTTCACGAAAGACCCCTGCCGAGATAGAAAACACCGGGCATCTGCTAAAGGTAAATCCATCGTCCCTGGTCTACGCCAGCCGCATGTCAGCCAAGGTAGATAGTTCCGCACTTCAGGACGGCTACCAGCTCTATCACCACAGCTTCTTCTTTACCAAAGATGGCTCCTGGGCAGTCATTCAGCAAGGTATGAATGAGGTCAACCGCTATGCGCGCCGCTATCACTGGCTGGGAGAGAAAGTCGTTGACTTTGTCTGCGAGCCCGAGGCTGCTATTTGTTCCCAGGCCAGAGGCGAGGCATTGAATCTGGTGGCTCTGGAGAGCGCAAAGGTGAGGGGTGTCATTGCCCAGGTTGCTGCCGAAGAGAAGCCAGATAAAATCGTAGGCCAGCTAAACAGGCTAAAGACCTTAAACTTGCCTCAGCGACCTTACATCAGCCTGGAAGATATTCACCCCGACAGGCTGGGCAAGATTTTCCTCACCGCTTATGAACATAAGCCCGAAAACTTTGAATCACTGCTAGCCCTGAAGGGTGTAGGACCAAAAACGCTTCGCGCGCTGAGTCTTATTTCAGAGCTGGTTTATGAGACACCGGTCAGCCTGCGAGACCCGGCAAGCTACAGTTTTGCCCACGGCGGCAAGGATGGTCATCCTTACCCTGTGGACAGGAAGACCTACGATAGCAGCATCCAGTTTCTGGCGCGGGCGGTGGAAAAGGCTAAAATCGGAGACAAGGAGAAGCTCGAAGCCTTCAGG
>DATKVN010000104.1 GCA_035530055.1 bacterium
ATATTATGAAGGCGTGTGCGCACCTTAGCTGTAACTCTATCAGGCATACCACCTAAAAGGAGAAATAGGTCAATTCCATGAGGAGCCTGATTTATCAAGACTCCTCCCCCTTCTCCCTTCCAGGTAGCTCGCCATCTGCCACTATCATAATAAGCCTGAGTTCGGTAATTTGGCTCAATCAGAGAGGTTCGCCTTATTTTTCCTAATCTTCCACTTTCTATGAGCTTTTTAGCTAATCTTATCTCCGGCAAGGTTCTTTGTTGATACATTACAGCAAAAACTACACCACTTTTTTTAGCAGCTTGAAGGAATTTATCTGCTGCAGCTACAGAAACAGCAATAGGTTTCTCAGAAAGACAGTGAATTCCTCTTTTCATTGCTTTTATGCCAATTTCTGAGGTACGGACAACTCGACATTTTCAAAATGTGATGCTGATTATATTTTGTGATTATTCCTCACATTCCACGTCAAATAAGAGTTTCAGCTGGAATTTATCGAGAGTTCTGCCTCCAGGTTCTTCTCCAATTTTAGTAGTTATCCACAAAAATAGTTTTTTGAGAATTTAATATTGAAGGCATCCTATCTTTCCTGTATAGTAGATTTATACTAAAAACAAACCATACAGGAGGGAGATAAGATGCCTGAGAATATTATAGCACAATGGCTCAATTTGCCAAACGTAAAACTTAGTGAAACGGTTACCCGTAATGGTTCTACGGAAATCTATCTTGATAGAGATGATTCTTTAGGCTACATCTGTTCCAACTGTGAGCAAAGATCTTTTTGGGGCTGGGACACTAGATTAGTCAGAATCAGGGACCTCTCTGTTTTTACATATAAGGCATATCTGAATATATATAAACATCGCACTAATTGCCCAGACTGCGGTGTAAAGATTGAAAAGCTTGACTTTGTCGATTCTTATTCCCGATGTACTAGCAGATTTGAGGCATTGGTTGCCCGGCTCTGCCGAATAACCAGTCTCAAGCAAGTAGCTGAACTTCTTGAGTTAGATTGGAAAACAGTTAAGGATATAGATAAGAAGTATCTAAAAAAACAATTTGTTATTCCCGACTACGATAATTTACGATTACTGGCCGTAGATGAGATTGCCGCTCATAAGGGCCATAAGTACTTTACTGTGGTTATGGATCTGGAGCGAACCCGGGTAATTTGGGTTGGCAAGGATCGTACTCAGAAAACGCTAAATAGATTCTTCAAAGAACTGGGTCGTAAAAGGGCAAAAAAGATAGAAGCGATAGGTTGTGATATGTGGGATCCATTTATTGCTTCTATAGAAGAGAATACCCCAGGAGCAAAAATAGTATTTGATAAATTCCATGTTATTAAAAACTACTCTAAGGTTATAGATAAAGTAAGGAATATCGAGTTCAAAAAAGCAACTGAGGAGAACAAGGAAGCTATCAAAGGGACCAAATATCTACTGCTTAAGAACAGGAACAATCTTAAGAAAAACCAGAAAGAACGGCTTCAATCATTACTTGAGTTAAACGAAAATATAAACATTGCCTATATACTCAAAGATGCACTAAAGAGACTCTGGAATTATAAATCAGTTGGTTGTGCAAATCGCTGTCTAGATTCATGGATTAGCACTGCTTTAGCCAGCGAGATCAGACCTGCTGTAAACTTTGCACAGACTCTGAATAGGCATCGCTACGGTCTTATTAATCATTGTCATTATCCTATAAACAGCGGTAAACTAGAGGGGATGAACAATAAGATCAAAGTTATCAAACGCATAGCCTATGGCTTTCATGATGATGAGTATTTCATCTTAAAGATTAAACAAGGCTGTTCGCCTCCACTGAATACGGGATAGTCAAAAAAGTATACTATTGCTAAAAAAACAGTTGCTCAGATGAATGCTGAGCTTTGAGGGATAACTTCTGTGTGTACTCTATACTTTTGTGCGGTTCATGATCTGCGAGTTATCTACCATTGTCAATTTTTCAAAGAACGAATTCTGTTATTAGAAAAGTTTACCTTCTAATTATAAAATTTCTGTGGATAACTACTAAAATTGGAGAAGAGCCGAATTAATTTTACTTATTCTCTTTTTCATAATTTTTTCTATAACGTTCGAGGTCAGCCCCCGCCGACAGTATGGAGCACAAATCTTCAAAAAACAGCCAAATTTTGATAGAGCACAGAACTTTATGAAAACCGCCACGCTGCCGGTGGTCGGCTGCAGCGAGTTATTATTAGACAAGATACTTTGCTTATACCTCCAATATGCCCTCACTAAAGTCTATTTTTAATTTAAGTTCAACCAATGATTTTAATCCAAGTAGCCCATCTACATAGCTTTTTGGCGGAAGGTCATGGACAATAACCTTAACTCCTTCTATCCTCTTCCCTAAAATAACTATAGACTTCAAGGTGACTAAAGGAGCCTTTTCCACTCCACTGGCAGTAATTATTTCCATTCTCTCTTTGGATAACTCTGGCTCTAACCCTAAAATTTCAGCAGTTTTCCATGGAATCATGGTATAGGTTGCCCCTGTATCAAGAGCCATTCTTAT
>DATKVN010000105.1 GCA_035530055.1 bacterium
CGTTTTTGATTAGGTTTGTAAATATGTCTGGTTATACCTTTGATGCTATCGCTCGTTTGATTGATTCTTTGGCATCAAAAGATAGATACTCTCGACGACACTATAGGGAAAGCAGTATTTTGGCAAAGAAAGTAGGACAAAAATTAAATCTGGGAGAAAAGCAATTGCAGATTCTTGAAACAGCTGGATTCTTATATGACATAGGCAAGATCAAAATTCCAAAGTTTATTCTTACTAAAGAGGGACCTTTAACTGATGAGGGAACAGATATTTTAAGAAGTCATACAATCCATGCCCGAGATATTATTCTACGGCACGGAAAACTTGATGATATAGCCGAAATAGTTTACTACCATCACGAACGATGGGATGGTAAAGGCTACCCGGCTGGTTTAAAAGGAAAGGAAATTCCATTATTGTCGAGAATATTGGCAGTTGTTGATGCATACCAAGCTATGATTAGTGATAGACCTTATCGCAAGGCGCTATCAGTGAAGCAGGCTAAAAAGGAGTTGATTAAAAATGCAGGGACACAATTTGATCCAGCTGTTGTTGATGCACTTCTGAAATTGGAAGATAAAGAAGAAAAAGTAGAAATAGTCCAAGAGGAACTTATAGAATCAGGACTTGAAAGAAGACGATATCCGAGGGTACAGGCAGATTTTGGGATAAAATATAGGATAAAAGAAGCAAGAGTTGATTTTAAGGATGGGAAAAGTGTTAACATTAGTGAACGTGGAATAATGTTCGTCTCTTCAGAAAATTTAGTTCAGGAGAGTAGCTTAGAATTAAAAATTCAGTTGCCCGCCTCTTATGGAACTATAGAGACAAAGGGTCGAATATGTTACATTGCAGATGATTCTACCCCCGAGAAAAAATCTTATCGATGTGGCATTGCTTTTCAAAGATTAGGTAGTAAAGATCAAAATAAAATAAAACAATTTGTTAAAGATACAATTTATTCATTTGAACTCAACAAGTAGAGGAGAAAAGGATTTGTTTGACAAATTTCATCAAAAAATGTATGAATATTAAAATTAAATCTATGTTCATTTAGTAGAGCAAAGCATTGAATTTTTGTAATTTATTATTAAATAAGAGGTTATAACTTTCAAACATTGAAAAAGGCTAGATTTTAACAAGGTTGTGTTATAAATGAGAGGTAATGTTAATGGAACAAGTTATACTTGTTCAACCTGAAGGGATATTTACGAGAAATTCAAGCATCATCGAAGATAATTCTTTATGGTGGTCTTATTTAAGGGAAGTATGTCGCTTGCGAGGAGACATATTTTTCACTGAAGGACTTTTAGATAAAGAAGATCTCACCAGGGACGGTCGTGAGACCGATGTTTATGATAAGTTGGCAACTCATTTTTTGGCAATTGAAAACGAGAAAGTGGTAGGCACGGTGCGAATGGTAGATTCATTATCTTTAGATAAAAATTTAAAAGAGATACCTTCACAAATCCTTTTCCAAAAACTGGGCTTACAAAAGTATGAGACAGCACTCCAATATTTATTAGCTGAGTTAAAGCAAAAAAACAGGAGGGTAGTAGAGTGTTCGAGATTAGTTATCGATGAAGCTTATCGAAGATTTAGGAATGTACATAGCCAGGTTGCTATATCACTAATAACATCTATTGCGTGGTTCTGTTCTGAAAACCATATAGATGATATGATTATCACCAGTGGGAGCAAATACAAAACATCAACCATTTATAAACGAATTGGCTTTAATCCCGTTTTTGATTTTAACGATAGCTGTCCATTAGAACCATTTTATTATGAAAGATTTAACGATTATTCAGAATTGATGCATTGTCCAGTAAAGAAGGGTATAAAGAATTTGTCAGAATTTATGGATAGATTAAAGCCAGTTTATCAAAGGGCAAAGATTATCAAAAAAAGATAAATTTTGCTTTGAAAGGGAGGTACTGAATGGCGGAAGAAAAGAGAAAATTCCTTAGGATAAGGGCAGATTTTGGCATAAAATACAAAATTAAAGATTCCCATTCCCCACCAAAAAAAGCAGTTAGTGTAAATATTAGCGAGGGTGGAATAATGATAAAGGTATCGGAGAAATTGGATATTAGAACAATATTAGAACTAAAGATAACCTTGCCTTCGCCTCATGTTACCATAAGTAGTTTAGGACAGGTGATATATGTTTTGGATAATTATTGGGATGAATATCCTCCTTACAGATATGGTGTTGAATTCCTTGAGTTAAAGAAGAAAGATAGGGAAGTGATAAGAAAATTTGTAAATGAGGCAATTGCTAAATTGGATTGGAAACATTGGTTATAAAGCGTGAGATAAGGAAACAGAATAAGGGGAAAAGAAAATTAAAAATCTATTAAAAAGGAAAAGGCTATGAAAAATAAACAGAAGAATATTGAAAAGAGAGCCTCCCGTAGATTTGCCATTTCTCTCCCAGTAACTTATAATATCACCATACCTCCATTTAAAAAGCAACTAAAGATAAGGACAATAGCTAAAGATATTAGCGCGCGAGGTATCGGTTTTGTTGGTAGCAATAAACCCCCCTTAGTTATGAATCTCCAAATTGGGTTTCCTCCAAAAGATAAGAGTGTTAAATCTACTAAATCCAAATTTATTAACGTAAAAGCACGCATAACTCATAGCAAACCAATTTCAAAGGAGCATAAAGACATCTTTCGCACAGGAGTTTGTTTTGTAGAGTTAAGTAAAAAGGATGTGGTTTTACTGAGAAAGTTTTTGGACAGATATAAAAAAAGATAAAATGCCTATTGACATAACTCACCAGTGAGAAAATGGGGATATGTAAAACAGACTTTTTCAAGGCAGACTAAGGTAGAAGGAGGATTTGCAAGGATGGGGCTAAAAGGGATAGTAGCTTTTTTGGGAAAGAAAGCTATCTGGGGATCAAATAAAAAGTTTCTGGCGTATTGTAAAAATTTGATAAATCAAGCTCCTGATTTACTTGACCGTGGGTTGGGGACGGCCTGTTCTGGACAGATGAAAGAGGTGATAGAGCTTTGTGAACGGAGAAAAAGGGAACGAGATAAGGAATTTTGGTGGGTTTATGCAATGGCTTGTTGTCTTTACCAGCAGGCTTTTTGTCGATTCGGGAGAAAAAGTGAAGGTCAATATTTAGAAAAAGCCAACCAAATAGCAGAGGAGAATGGTTTTACTGATATAGTCTTCTGGATTAATAAATGTAAACTCGACTACTCGGGTATTTGTGGAAGGACACACCAGGTCCAAGAGGCGCAAGGTCTGATTTTTAATTGTCTGAAAAGGATGAAAGAGTCGTCAACCTATGAGGTCTTCGTTCTGCCCGTTTTGGCCTGGGATGCCTTGAATCGGGGAGATTTTAAGTCAGCCCAGGAATGGGCAAGTAGGTTGTTAGAATTGGCTACTAAGTTAGGATATATAAACCTGCAGGTCCAGGGAAACGTGTTGTTAGGGAAGGTGGCCTTTGAATTAAAAAGAATGGAAGAGGCGTTATCGTACTTTAAGAAGGCTGTTTCCTTGGGACGGGAGAAAAAAGTGGAACAATTGATTCCTGCTCTTTATAATACGGCAGAGGTATTTTTAGAACAGAATAAAATAACCGAAGCCAAAGGGTATTTGGAGCAGACCCAACAAAGACTGGAAACGGAATTAGAATTGCCGGATTCTTATTATCATATCCATCTAATGAGGTTGCAGGGGTTGGTGGCTCAAGAAGAGAAGCAATTTGAAAGAGCAGAAGGGTATTTTAGTCAAGGTATTAAGATAGCTCAGTCCCAAGGGAATCTTTTAGAGGAAGGGATAATTCAGTTAAAGTTAGGCAAGTTTTACATGGAATTAAAAGACTTTGAGCAGGCAACCGTAGCTTTAGAGGAAGCCTCAGCTAAATTTATTATTATTGATAACCAGTTTCAATTATCTCGAGCCAATGAATCTCGCAAGGTTCTGAAGGAGAGGCAGAAGAGTTCCATAACTTCAGAGATAACTCAAAAACCACCTTCCCCGCTACGCCAACAAATAGAAATGCTGGATGAATTTATGAAACTGGTAGTTAGTAATTTGGACTTAGATGGAGTCTTGAACAATATTATTGAGTATATAATGAAGGTGACTAATGCTGACCGTGGATTTCTCATTCTGTTAGATGAAGCAGGAAGGCCTTATTCTCAGGTAATTCGGACAAAAGAAAAATTTGATCAAAAGAAGGATGCTCTTTTCAAAAATTTTAGCCACACCATTACTGAGAAAGTCCTGAAGACTCAGAGACCAATTTGGGTTACCGATGCTCAAGGTGACTCCCGTTTTGCAGATGCAGAAAGTGTTTTATCCCTGGATATCCGCTCAGTAGTTTGTGTCCCTTTAAAAAAAGAGAAAAAGGAAATTATTGGCTTGGTCTATATCGACAGACAATTTCTTGTTGATGTCTTTACATCTGATGATTTGGCTTTAGTGGAATCATTGGCTGAATACGCCTCAATAGCCTTGGTAAATGCCCGCTTACATTCTGGTGTGCAAAAGAAATTAAAAACTACTGAGATGCAGTTAATTCAGTCAGAGAAGATGGCCACTGTAGGTGTGTTAGCGGGCGGGGTAGCTCATGAAATCAACACTCCCTTAGGTGCTATTTTGCTCAATGCAGAGATACTGCTAAGGGAAATAGAGGCAAAACCCCATAAAGAAATGCTGGAGAAAATCGAAGAAAGTACACGGCAGTGTATGGGAATCATAGAAATGTTACTCCAATACTCAAGGAAAACCAGCGCTAAGTTTGAGGAGTTAGATTTGAATCGGGCTATTGATAGATCCTGTGCCTTTTTAGAACATCAATTGCTCCGGGATAAGATTCGTTTTCTCAAACAACAAGGGATGGTATCACCAATTGAGGGGAATTTTAATGAATTGATGCAAGTCTTTACCAATTTAATAATCAATGCTAAAGAGGCAATAAAATCCATTAAAGAATCTGGCACTATAACGATAAAGAGCTATCAACAGGGTGACTTTGTAGTAGTACAAATAAAAGATGATGGTATAGGAATACCTGAGGAGCACAACGGGAAAATATTTGATCCCTTTTTTACCACCAAAGATGTTGGTAAAGGTACAGGACTGGGACTTTCTATCGTATATAGGATTGTTGAGAATCATAAGGGTAGTATTGAAGTCTCCTCAAAGCTGCAAGAGGGGTCTACCTTTACCATAAGGATGCCGGTGAAAAAACGGGGAGTCTCTATTTAGCCAAAAGACCAGTGACTAAACCCTTAGAGCGTCTTAGAAAAGGAGAGGCGATTATTGGGGGAGGAAGATTAGACTACAGGACTTGGCCTTTCAGTAAGCCTTAAGATAATCGAAAAACACAGGGAGAAGATGGGCAAGGGCACAACCATTAGGGTAGAATTGCCCTTGGATAAGGAAAAATAGCAGGAAAGAAAAAGGAGGTAGGATTACAATGAAAGAGCGCATTCTGATCATAGAGGACGATAAGTCTTTCTGCAGGACTCTGACTCTTATATTAGAGAAGGAGGGCTATCTGGTAGTTGGTGCCAAGGATGCACACCAGGCCATTGAGGCAGCGAAAGAAACCTTCTTTGAGCTTATCATTGCTGATGTTAGACTACCTGGGGACATGGATGGTATAGAGGCAGTAGCGAAGATAAAGGGGATTAGGCCTGGGGCAGAGAGTGTGGTTATCGTAATAACCGGCTATGCCGATGAACAAGCTCCCGTAAGGGCACTAAGATTAGGGGTAGACGATTATATCTACAAGCCCTTTAAGAGGGAACAGTTTTTGCATATTGTGGAGCAAAATTTAAGGATTTACCGATTGGAGAAAGAAAAAGAAAAACACAATGAAGTAATCGAGAAGATTAATCAAGAATTGGAAGGTACGGTTAAACAAAGGACCAAAGATTTAAAAAACCTTTATGGAGAATTACAAGTAACTTATCTACGCACAATCAAAGCTCTGGCTCAAGCGATTGATGCCCGGGATCACTATACTCATAGCCACTCAGTAAATGTAACTAAATGTGCGGTAATGATTGCAAAGGAGATGAAATTATCAGCCGAAGAGATCGATGAAATAAAGCAAGCCAGTGAGCTTCATGATTTAGGTAAGATTGGCATTCATGATTATATTTTGACTAAACCAGGAAAATTAACTTCTCAAGAATGGGAAGAAGTGAGACTTCATTCGTTAAAAGGCGCGGAGATTTTAGAACCATTGACGTTCTTAAAAGGGGCTATTAAATTGATTCAGCGGCATCATGAGAGATATGATGGCAAAGGGTACCCTTATGGATTAAAAGGAGAATCAATTCACTTAGGTGCAAGGATAATGGCGCTGGCAGATGCTTTTGATGCAATGATTTCTGAGCGACCTTATCGGGAAAAACCTCTTACTAAACAAGGGGCGATTAAAGAGGTTAAGAAAAACTCAGGAACTCAATTTGACCCTCAGGTTGTCCAGGCATTTTTGAAAATAGTAGATAAGTTGTAGGACATTGTTAACTTAAGATGAATGTGATATTATCCTCGACTGTCTCGTTGAATTGGGGGTTCTTAAAGAAATCTCTGGTCGCAATATTTGATGAAAAAATTAATTTTTTTGTTTTTGGTTATGGGAAGTTCAAGTTACCTCTTTGCCCAGCCACTTACCCGGGAGGATGTTTTCCCAGAGGCAAAAAAGAAGAACCCAGGGATAATCTCTGCCCACCAGTCTGCAAAAGTTTACATCCCATTTGACCACAAGCATGCCCTTTGTGCTTCAAGTATCCCGCTGTGCTTTTTGCTATAAAAAAGCACAGGAAAGTGTAACATTTCATTCGCCTCTTTCGTCTAAATAGTAGAGGTGAAAAAAGGTGCAAACTCAATGGAGGAAGATTTCGAACTCCTTGCCAAGTTTAAAAAGGGTGACCAGCATGCATTTGAATTGTTGGTCAGGAAGTATAAAACGACTGTTTATAATACAATTTATTCCATTATTGGTAATGCTCAAGAGGCAGATGATATTGCTCAGGAAGTTTTCCTTAAAGTTTATACTAAGGCAGGTAGTTTTAAGGGGAAATCCTCTTTTTCTACCTGGCTTTATAGAATTACAGTTAACAAGTGTCTTGATGAACTCAGGAGAAGAAAAAATAAGATTATATCTTATGAAACGGGATTTAATGAAGAAGAGAAATTAAAGTTGAAAGATGTTTTAGCAAGCAGGGAAAAAGATAGTACCGAAGAGCTGATACAGAATGAATTACAGGATATTATCCAGAAAGCAATGAATTCTTTGCCAGAAAAGTACCGTATTATTTTGACTTTTAAAGAAATAGAGGGTTTATCTTATAATGAAATTTCTCAAGTAATGAAGATTTCTCTTGGCAAAGTGAAGATATGGCTATTCAGGGCCCGGCAAAAACTAAAGGAGAAATTGGCTTTTCTTTATCCACAGGGGGAATGAGCTATGTCCTGTAAGAAATTCAGATTATTATTATCTGCTTATCTTGACCAGGAAATAACAAAGGACGAACAAGAAAAATTACTTGAGCATCTCAAAACCTGTTCTGCGTGCACCAGAGAATTAAAATATTTGAAACAGATGAAAAGGATATTTCTTTTAAAAGAAAAAAAGGAACCGCAGGAATTTTTTGAAACCAGGTTGTTTGCACGTATTAGGAGTAAAAGAGAACGGTTCGCATGGCGCGCATATCTTCCGGTGTTTAAGAAATCAATCCTTGCAGTTTTGATTTTCTTTTTACTGGTAGTGGGATTGCTAAATTACAGAAATTTTCTTTATCACAGACCAGCTGAGATAATATCAGATTTACTGATTGATACCGAGATAGAGGATAACTTTGAGGAAGAGTTACTGGAAATCTATTATGGCCCTCTGGGATAGAGGGAAGGAGGTTGGGAAGATGAAGATAATTTTGAAAAGTTTGATAATTTGTAGCTTACTCTTTTTAGCAGTTGCCAGTTCAAAAGGGAGAAGTAACGAAGAACAGATTGGCAAGGAATGGGTGAGAATGGCAGAACATAAGGGAGGAAGATTTCACGAGAAACGTTTGCAAAGGTTATGCCAGGAGTTGGAACTATCTAAAGAGCAGGAAGAAAAGGTTTCTCAAGTTATGAAAAAGGGTTGGGAAAAAATCCACAAAGAGATGGAAAAAATGAAGGAAAAAGTCCTGGCTATTAAAAAAGATAGTGACAGGCAGATTGAAAAATTGCTCACGACTGAGCAATTGGAAAAGTTTAAAGAACTTAAGGAAGAGAAGAAAAGAGGGAAGGAAAAGAGAATTAAAAAAGGCTATAAGAAGAGCGAAGAATGAAGCGAATCATTATTTCTAAAATAATGCCCCGCCATTTGTGGCGGGGATTCTTACAGGGTCTATTATTGGCAGGCATTGTTCTTGTAAATCTGGACATTGTTTTTGCTGAAGCACTTGTCTGGGAAGATGTACTCGCCGAGGCACAAAGGAAAAATCCACGAATAATCTCTGCCCGCGAGTCTCTTAAGTCGGCAGGGCTTTCTTACAAGAGTTCATTTACAAACTTCTTGCCGCAGATTTCGGCAAGCGCCGGCTGGAATAAGTCGAGTTCTATAACCAGTTTTGAATCATTTGCTGAGGGCGGAAGTGAGAATGAAGAATTCAATTATGGAATTTCTGGAAGACTTTCCATATTTTCTGGTTTTAAGAATTCCAGTAAATTGAAGCAGCAAAGAGCAGGGTTCAAAGGAGAAGAGGCGAGCTTTGCAAGGACCGTTTCGGATACAATATATGATTTGAAAGTTGCTTTTGCTCAAGTTTTAACGGCGCAAAAGACGATTTCACTTTCTGAGGAGATACTGAAAAGGAGAAGAGAAAATACGCAAATTGTAAAATTGAGGTATGAAGCAGGGAGGGAAGATAAGGGTGCCTATTTGCGCTCTGAGGCAGATCTGTATCAGGCAGAATACGAGTTTTCTAAGGCGAAACGAAATCTAAAGACTCAACAGGTTAAACTTTTAAAAGAAATGGGAAGGGATGAATTTGAAGTTACCGATGTAAGTGGAACTCTTAAGGTGGAACCTCCGCAGGGAGTCTTGTCATTTCCGGAAATGCTGGTGAAAACCCCTGATTATTTAGTGGCAATGTACGGAGTTGACTCGTCAAAATATAATTTGAGATATACGAAAGGAGACTTTTATCCCCAGGTTTCTTTCAGCGGAGGCACCTCGAGGAGTGGTGCTGAATGGCCTCTGGAAAGAGGGCGGTGGAATGTTGGCCTGAGCCTTTCCTATCCACTTTTTTCGGGAGGAAAGACAATATATGATTGGAAAATTGTCCAGACTAACAAGGTCAAAGCAGAAGAGAATCTCCGGCAAGTCAAGCAAGAAATCTTATTGGGACTTGAGCAAGCATATAACGGACTTATTGATGGCATAGAGAATGTGAAAGTTAAGGAGAAATATTTCATAGCTTCCGAAGAGCGGGCCAAGATTTCACGAGTAAAGTATATTAATGGTCTTATTTCTTATCAGGATTGGGATGCGATAGAGAATGAGTTTATAAACTCAAGAAAGTCTTTGCTTGAAGCAGAATATAATGCGTTTGTTACCAACGGTGAGTGGAAGAGAGTTTTAGGTGAGGAGGAATAATGAGATTAAGAAATTGGATTTTGATTATCGTTATTGTGTTGATAGTGGGGGCATTTTTTCTCTTAAGGCGAGAAGAGAAAGAGACTGTTTACACAGAAATAAGGCCCGAGCGTGGGTCAATTTCTTTGACGGTCTCCGCGAGTGGGGTGGTAAAGCCGAGAAATCGTCTGGAAATTAAACCACCGATTTCCGGGAGGGTAGAAGGAGTTCTGGTTACAGAGGGAGAAGAGATCGACAAGGGAAAGATTCTTGCCTGGATGAGTTCTTTAGATCGGGCGGCTCTCCTTGATGCGGCGAGGGCGCAAGGGGAAGAAGAATCGAAAAAATGGGAGGACGTCTACAAGCCTACACCGATTGTTGCGCCGCTAAAAGGGTTCATTATTAAAAGAAACGTTGAACCCGGCCAGACAATAACGTCTCAAGACCCAATTTTAGTTATGGCTGATAATTTAATCATTCAGGCTCAGGTTGATGAAACAGATATGGGAAAATTAAAACCCGGACAGAAAGCAAAAATAGTTCTTGATGCCTATCCGGAGAAAAATATCGAGGGAAAAATTGAACATATCGCCTATGAATCTCAGATTGTGAATAATGTTACTATATATCAAGTGGATATCCTGCCAGATGAAACATTGGGAATTTTTCGCTCGGGGATGAGCGCAAACGTTGATGTGACAATAAGTGAGAAGGAGAATGTCCTTCTTTTGCCCACTACGACGATTAAAGAAAGAAAAGGCAAGAAATTTGTACTTGTGAAGACGAAATCCGAAGAGCCTGGAGATAGAGAAGTTCAAACCGGAATTGATGACGGAAAAAATGTGGAGATAGTTTCTGGTGTGGAAGAGACTGATTTAGTACTTTTAGCCGGTGAAAAGGGAAAACCAACAGTTAGAAGGAGATTCGGAGGACTTCCGGGAATAGGTGGTGGCGGAAGGTAGCCGCTCCGGTTCGTCGCAGGATTTATAAACGCAACCTGAAGGTTGCGACTACAATTTTGTGGGTAGGGTAAATTAGATATGATAGAATTGAAAAATATAAACAAAACATACCATATTGGAGAAGTTGCTGTCCCTGCCTTAAGGGATGTTTCACTTAGAATCTCTTCTGGTGAATTTGTGGCTATAATGGGGCCCTCGGGAAGTGGCAAATCAACACTACTCCATATTCTTGGCCTTTTAGATAGAGCTGATGGGGGGTCTTACCATTTAATTGGAAAAGACGTTTCCAGACTGTCTCAGGAAGAGCTTGCTACTTTTCGCAATGAGTTTATCGGTTTTGTTTTTCAAATGTTTAATCTTCTTCCCAGACTCAAGGCAAGAGAAAATGTTTTCCTTCCGCTGGTGTATACTTCGGACATAAAGAGTAGAAAGTTTTCTTCACCTGAAGATTTATTGAGAACAGTAGGATTAGGGGACAGGATAGATCATAATCCCAGTGAACTTTCTGGAGGAGAGCAGCAGAGGGTGGCAATTGCCCGGGCCCTCATAAAGAATCCCAGAATAATTATCGCTGATGAACCGACAGGGAATCTTGATTCCACTTCAGCTAAGGAAGTTTTGAAAGTCCTCAAAAGTTTAAATGACTCTGGCATTACCATAGTTATGGTAACTCACGAGGAGGAGCTGGCAAAAGGAGCGAAGAGGATAGTCAGACTTCTCGACGGAGAGATTGTTTCTGACGAGTATGTTACAGGGGAAGCACATACCATAAGCGAGGAGCGAAGTCAGCCTGCACCTGATTTAAAGATTCACCACTTTGATTTTTTTCGACTGAAAAATTACTTTTCTCAAGCAATTAAATCTCTCCTTTCCAATAAGTCTCGTTCTTTTCTTTCCATTTTGGGGATTCTTATTGGCGTGGCAGCAGTAATTGCAATGCTTGCCCTGGGCACGGGTGCGAGAGAAGATATTAAACAACGCCTTGCCTCACTTGGCTCAAATCTTCTTTCCGTTCGTGTGCACGCGCACGGACCAGGGGGGATTGCCCTTGAGGCGGGAAGCATTGCCCGGCTTACCATTGAAGATGCCGAGGAGATAAAAAAAGTTCCTTATGTAAAAAGGGTTAATGCCACTGTTTCCGGTCGCGGCCAGGTGGTTTATGAAAACGAAAACTGGAACACAAGAATTACAGGCGTAACCCCGGAATATCCCTTTATGGGAGCTTCTGAGCCTGTGGAAGGAAGATTTTTCAATGATGTGGAAATGATTACTCGCTCAAAAGTTGCCCTGCTGGGAAAAACTGTGGTCCGGGAACTTTTTGAAGATGAAGATCCAATCGGGCAATATGTGAAAATAAACCGAGTAAACTTTAGAGTAATCGGAATTCTGCCGGAAAAAGGGGCAACAGGCTGGAGAGATAGAGATGACGAAATTATACTTCCGTTAAATACGGCAATGTACCGTCTTTTGGGTAAGAAATATGTTGATTACATTGATGTTGAGGTAGAAGACGAAAAAGAAATGGAAAAAGTGCAGGAGGAAGTGAGAAAATTGATTATCGCGAGACAAAACATTCCTGCTGATAGAGAGGACACAATTGAAGTTAGAAATATGGCCGAAATTCAGGAAGCCGTTTCCTCAACTGCCAGGACCTTTTCCTGGCTTCTCGGTTCCATTGCTTTTATCAGCCTCCTTGTTGGGGGGATTGGAATTATGAATATAATGCTTGTTTCCGTGACGGAAAGAACAAGAGAAGTGGGGCTGAGGAAAGCAATCGGGGCAAACAATCGGGATATACTTTCACAGTTCGTAATTGAAGCAGTAGCAATATGTCTTGTCGGCGGAATACTGGGAATTTTGTTTGGCGTGGCTATATCTGGTGGGCTTGCAAAATTTGCCGGCTGGTCAACAAAAGTTTCTCTGGCTGCAGTTCTTCTTGCCTTCCTTTTTTCTGGGGGAATAGGGCTTTTCTTTGGTCTGTGGCCAGCCAGAAAAGCATCCTTATTGAACCCAATCGAAGCATTAAGATACGAGTAAATTAGTAAATAGGGACAGCGACCATTTTTCCTACCATTTTCCCCTTCCTGCGGGTTCACTAACCTTTTTACCTTCCCAAAATAAAAATAGAAAATAGGGACAGCGACCATTTTCTCTCCTTGCGGTTCGGTAAAGATATTGTTGAAAAATTGATCTTGGTAGCCGCGAACTTTAGATTGCACTTGGATGCAACAAATTTTTCTCTTGATAGATGGCATCATATATGGTAACATTTTTTCTAAAAAGTAGTGTCTTAGATGAAGAGATTACTGATTCTCCTGGACTATCGGGGATAAGAATTTGGATACTCTGTTTGAACCAATAAGAATAAATAGTATGGTTTTGAAAAACAGGTTCGTGAGAACAGCAACTGCGGAGAGAATGTCACCCCCCAATGGAGAGTTTACCCAGGAAATGGTAAAACTTTATGTGAGGCTCGCCCGGGGAGGAGTGGGGCTTATCATAACCGGTCATGCGTATGTACATTCTCTAGGAAAGGCTGACCTCAGGATGACCGGTATTCATGAGGATGGTCTAGTCCCTGTGCTTAAAAAGCTGGTTAATGCAGTCCATAAATTTGATACAAAGATAGTGATGCAAATCAATCACTGTGGCGGGAGGCGAGATAAAGACGTGGGAGAGGAGACTCCTATAGGACCTTCAACAGTAGAATACAAACCTCTAGAACTCACTTCCAGAGAAATGGACGCAAGAGAAATTGAAGAAGTAATAAACCTTTTTGCCCGGGCTGCAGGAAGAGTCAAGAATGCGGGATTTGATGGCGTCCAGATTCATTCTGTTCACGGATATCTTATAAATCAGTTCCTTTCACCCATAACCAATAAAAGAAAAGATTCATGGGGAGGAAGTCTGGACAATAGAATGCGTTTCCTTCTGGAGGTTTATAGACGTACTAGAGAAACAGTGGGGAAAGATTATGCTGTTCTGGCAAAAATTCCCGCAGGAGATTTCGTTGAAGGTGGGCTTCCTGTGAGAGAGGCTTGTGAAGTGGCTAAAAAACTTTCCGAACTTGGCATCGATGCGATTGAACTATCCGGGGGACTTGCTGGAAGCAGGTACATAAAAGGCAGAAAAGACCTGGGATGGATGAGGAGAGAAGCTTATTTCAGACCTTATTCAGAAATGGTAAAGAAGGTAACCAGTGTGCCGATAATCCTGGTAGGGGGACTGAGGAAGCCTGAGACCATGAGAGAAATATTGGAGGAAGGAGTAGCTGACCTCATAGGCCTTGCCAGGCCCCTTATTAGAGAACCGGACTTGCCCAATAAAATCAGGAGAGGAGACCTGAGGAAAGCCGAATGTGTCTCCTGTAGTAATTGTTCTGGCCCATCGGGCAGGGAACCAACTAAATGTCGAAATAAATAGGGACAGCGACTATTTTTATCCCCGTTTGGGTTTCCTGAAAATTGGAGATGTCCCCATTTTCGTTTAGAAAAATGGTCGCTGTCCCTATTTAAGGAAAATGGAGAATAAGAAAATTCTACTTATTAATACGAATAGGATGAAGCCGGCTATAGCTCCGCTGGGGCTGGACTATCTTGGAGAGGCACTTACTGCAAAGGGGTATATTGTTGATTTAATTGACCTCTGTTTCTCAGAGGATTATAGAAAAGCGATAGACGATTATTTCCGTAAGCAGTCAGTTCTGGCTATAGGAATCACAATCAGGAATACAGATGACTGTTATCTCCTGAGCCAGGACTTCTTTCTCCCTGAGATAAGAGAAATAGTTAAATATCTGAAAACTAAGACAGATGTTCCCATTATTCTGGGAGGGGTCGGTTTTTCCATAATGCCAGAAAAGATTCTGGAATATTGCGAATTGGACCTGGGAATAAGAGGGGATGGAGAAGAAGTTCTGCCTCTCCTTCTGGAGAGGATTGCCGAAGGAAGGAATTATACAGACCTTCCGGGATTGGTATATAGAGCTTCTGGATGTTTTGTTAACAACCCCCCGGAATACTTCGATTTGAATAAAATATCTTCAAGGCGCAGAAAGTTCATCGATAACAGAAGATATTTTAGTGAAGGGGGACAGGGGAACATTGAAACAAAACGGGGATGTAATCAGAGATGTATCTATTGTGCTGACCCTGTGGCTAAAGGAAGAAAGATTCGTCTGAGGAATCCAGAGCAAGTGGTGAATGAACTGGAAGCCTTGCTGGATGAAGAGGTCGATTATTTCCACTTTTGTGATAGCGAGTTTAACCTTCCCGAAGACCATGCTAAAGCAGTCTGTCAACAGATAATTAATCGAGGAATCGATAAGAAAATAGACTGGTATGCATATTGTAGTCCCCGCCCCTTTTCTGAAGAGCTGGCAATGCTTATGAAGATAACAGGCTGTAGGGGAGTTGACTTTGGCGTAGATAATGGAAATAAGGAGATATTGAAGAATTTGGGTCGTGACTTTGGAAAAGATGAGATAAAAAATACGGCAAGACTCTGCCACAAGTACGGTATCACATTTATGTTTGACCTGCTTCTGGGAGGACCGGGGGAGACGCGGGAGACGGTCAACGAGACAATCGACCTGATGAGAGAAACGGAGCCTGACAGAGTGGGAGTAATGGTGGGGGTGAGAATATATGCAGGAACTGAGCTGGGAAATGTGGTTTTAAAAGAGGGTCCGATGGAGGAAAACAGAAACCTACAGGGAAAAGTTAAAGA
Source organism: bacterium (assembly GCA_035530055.1). Taxonomy (NCBI): domain Bacteria; species bacterium. Next base: position 15,298 of record DATKVN010000105.1, read on the forward strand.
GAATAGTGATTTCTTTGAACCTGTATTCTACGTCTCTAAGGAACTTGGCGACGATGTCTACTCCTATGTATCTGAATTAATCGGGGGTGACAGGAGATTCTTTTTTACTACGAGGGATGATCAGGAAAGCGGATACAATTATAATCAGAATCAGGTTTTAGTAGAAGCAATAAAGAAGGGATACCGTGGAGCATACTGGGATATATTGAGGAGGCTAAGCACTGAAAAAAGATAAGATAAAATTGCGGGGGCACCATCTTCTGTGTCTCTATGGATTCCGTGGACTAGGTTATAATAAGGAATTCGTGGAGAATATGCAGGGAATAGTAGATGGTATAAGAAAAAATCCGTCTATGGAGATTGAGGTGGTTGATGGTGTTGATGATATTTGCTCAGTGTGTCCCCATAATGTGGAAAATAGATGTAGTAGACCCGGAAGAAACATTGAAGAGTTTGACCAGGAAATCGTTGATAGGCTTAAGATAGATATTGGGAGAGAAATAGAATCAAAAAGTTTATTCAGTTTAGTAGAGGAAAGAATTCAGCCAGAGGAATTATCTATAATTTGTAAAGGATGCGAATGGCTTGAATTGGGCTTTTGTGAGGAGGAGTTACGTAAGAAGAACTGGTGGAAATGAAGTTGAAGATTTCCCAAAAAATATTTCTAATTTTTCTCCTGCTTTTATTCAGGTGGAACCATCCTTTAGCTTCCTTTTTGGAAGAAGAATCCTATCTGGGCGATCTGGGTACAATAGTTATCACGGGCACAAGGATTCCCAGGCCTGCCTCTCTTATTTTGAGAAATGTGAGCATCATCGGGCCTGATGAGATTAACTCCTCTCCTGTCCACTCGCCTATAGAGGTTTTAAAATATGCTCCTGGTGTTGACCTCCGGCAACGGGGTCCTTATGGGGTACAGGCTGACCTTGGCCTAAGGGGAGCTACTTTCCATCAGGTTCTGGTTCTCCTCGATGGAGTGCGTATGAATGACCCCCAGACGGCACATCATAATCTCGATTTGCCGATAAACATGGAAGACCTGGAAAGGATTGAAATCCTTCACGGACATGGTTCCTCTGTCTATGGTGCCGACGCTTTTGGAGGGGTTATTAACTTTATCACCAAGGCTCCGGAACATCGTAAAGTAGGTTTTGAGTCTTTTGTTGGTAGCAACCGGACAAGTGGTGGGACTTTTTCCTTCTCTGATTGGTTGGGGAATTTTGGCACCCGCTTCTCTTTAGGAGGGAAGATGTCCGACGGTTACCGATTTGATACCGATTTTAAACACTTCTTTCTTTCCAATAATTCTACTTTAGATTTTTCCAAGGGCTCTATCGACTTCTCCTTTGGGTATTTAGAAAAGGAGTTCGGAGCGAACGATTTCTATGGGAATTGGCCTTCCAAGGAGTGGACAAATACTATATTGGGAAGCATAAGAGCACAAACGGAAAAATGGAAAAATTTGGTAGTTGAGTCCAGATTATATTACCGCCAGCACGACGACAAATATATTGGGGATATCACTGACCCTGATTCTTATGTGAACTATCACACTACTTACCTTTACGGAAGCGAAGTCCAGCTCAGAACTCAGTCAGAAAGAATAGGAGAATTTGTGCTGGGCACAGAGGTGGCGAGAGAGGAATTAACGAGCGCCCGGTTAGGCGACCATTCGAATGTCAGAACAGCTGTCTACACAGAGTACGGGGTCTCCTTAGGCAGAAAGTTTACTCTCAATCCAGGAATTAGAGTAGACTACCATTCGGGATGGGGCTGGCAGTCTTCTCCAGCAATGAATATAGGTTACCGTCTTTCCCGGCAGGTGAGGCTGCACTCTTCTTGGGGAAGGTCGTTTAGAGCTCCTGATTATACAGAGCTTTACTATCGGAGTCCTAAAAATGAAGGTAATTCCAGCCTGGTAGTTGAGGAGGCTTGGTCGTATGAGTTGGGAGGAGATTTTGGCTTAAATACCTGGTTACATTCCAGAACTACTCTCCTCTTCAGAAATGGACGGAATCTCATTGACTGGGTGTGGAATGATTCTCTGTCGAAGTGGAAAGCGGTGAACATTGGAAAAGTCTACACTTATGGAGTGGAGTCGCTTTTCGAAATTGAATTAAGGAGTTCAACTCGTCTCTCTCTTGGTTATACCTTTCTTAAATCGGAGGCGGGAGAGGTGGAAAATTATATTTGGAAGTATACTCCGAGCCATCCCCAACACCAGGTCTCCTTAGGAATTGGCTCTCCTCTTCCCTGGGGAATTCTTCAGAATTTAAAAGGGACATATAAATATAAACAGGGTAGCCATAAAAGAGGATATTTCATTCTCGATGCTCGGCTCTCCAAAACCTTGGGGCAGTTAGAATTTCACTTAGGGGCTACCAATCTCCTGGATGTCTCCTACGAAGAGATATCAGGAGTGGTTATGCCTGGAATTTCGTTTGACAGTGGGATTAAATTACAGTTTTAAGTAGAATTTTTTGGAGTCCTCCCGAAAGGGAGGAATAACCTTGCTCTCGCAAGGACTCCACCTTTTCCGGAGCAAAAGATGTTACTGAAAACGAAAGGAATGATTCTTTGTGCTCTTTTTGCAGCTTTGACTGCGGTGGGAGGATTGATTGCTGTTCCTTTACCTTTCACTCCTGTTCCTATTACTCTTCAGACATTTTTCATTTTTCTGGCAGGGGCTCTACTGGGGAAGTATCTGGGGGCTTTAAGTCAACTGATATATCTTCTCCTGGGAGTTGTCGGACTTCCGGTTTTTGCTAAAGGCTCAAGTGGAATTGGTATTCTTCTGGGACCTACTGGTGGGTACCTGATAGGGTTTATCCCTGCTGCTTTCCTTATTGGGTGTATATTGGAGAGAAGAGAGAAGCCTCCCTTGGGATTAATATTTCTGGCTATGGTGGTGGGACTTCTGGCGATATATCTTCCGGGAGTGGGCTGGTTGATGTGGGTAGCCAGGTTGAGTCTGGTGAAGGGGCTCCTTTTGGGAGTTCTGCCCTTTTTGCCTGGGGATGCAGTTAAGATTGTGGTGGGCGCATTGATTGTGGGGAGGGCAATGCGACTAAGGAGAGAATAGAAAAAGTAGCCTGTCCCTTTTTTTCTTGACAGGGGGAGGGAATTCTTATAAGATAATTTAAAAATATTCTCCGAGCCATTTTATCTAAGTCTAAAAGATATGGTAAATGGCCGATAGAGTGTGCTGAGAAATTGGTGCACTTTCCGTGCTTGAGAAGGAGAAATTAAGTCCAGTATTTTGCAAGCGCGGAATGCTGGATTTTTTATTTTGGAGTGGATAAGAGCATGTTGCGCTGGCAAAAGACTTTGATGATAATTTTGGTGTTAATGACAATCTCCTATCTCTTCTTTTCCGGGATTGTTCTCATATTAGCCGGAAGAGGAAAGAAACCACAATTGACTTTAGCTACTACTACCAGCGTTCAGGACTCAGGACTTTTGGATGTTTTACTTCCACCATTTGAGATGGAGAATAGATGTAAAGTCAAAGTTATTGGTGTGGGGACAGGACAGGCGATTCGCCTGGCTAAAGAAGGAAATGTAGATGTGATTTTAGTCCACGACCCAGATCGAGAGGAGATGTTTGTGGAAGAGGGTTATGGAGTGAGAAGATATAACGTTATGTATAACGATTTTGTGATTGTTGGTCCGGAAGAAGACCCTGCTGATATTAAAGGTGGCAGGGAAGGAGTTAAAGCACTCAAGGAGATTGCAGCATCAAAATCTACCTTTATTTCTCGAGGAGACGATTCAGGAACACACAGGAAGGAGAGAGAACTGTGGAAGGTAGCGGGAATTAAGCCTTGTGGAGGCTGGTACATCGAAGCAGGCACAGGAATGGTGGGAACTTTGAGGATTGCAAATGAGAGGAGAGCATATACATTGACTGATAGAGGAACTTATCTTGCACACAGAAAGGAGCTGGATTTAACTATTTTGATAGAAGGAGATGAGAATCTCTATAGCATAATTCCTCTTTCTAAAGAGAAGTATCCACATATAAATTACCAACTGGCAATGAAACTCATTGGGTTCATTACAGGTGTTGAGGGACAGGATATTATCAGGACTTACGGTCAAAAAGAGTATGGGCAGCCTCTCTTTTTTCCCTTGGCAATTTCTGGACTTATTGAGGAGAAATAATGCAGAATATTCTTAGTGCCTTAAATAAAGCTCTGGGTTTAATTATCTCTTTAGATAGAGAAGTCTTCAGTATTGTTTTACTCTCTTTCTCCGTCTCACTGACTGCTGTATTTTTCTCTTCCTTATTCAGTCTTCCCTTGAGCCTGTTACTTGCTCTGAAAAAATTTCCAGGGAACAGATTCATTGTGAATACTATAAATAGCTTGATGGCAGTGCCGGCAGTGGCCATTGGGCTGGTCATTTATCTTCTCATCAGCCGGCGAGGACCCTTAGGGGTTCTGGAGCTACTTTATACACCTTGGGCTATGATTATTGCCCAGGCTGTTCTGGCTATTCCGATTATCACCAGCCTTTC
>DATKVN010000106.1 GCA_035530055.1 bacterium
GCCCCGATGAATCGGGACGTTATAATTGCGAAGCTCCGCTTCGCTACTCCTAACTTCATACCTCTTGTTCCATTAGGCACCAAATTTCTTTAACTTAAGTCCATTAGCTAACATCAGGGGCATAGCACTAACTGCCGGGAATCTCCCCAGGCCGCCCCTGCTGCATTCCACTTCTGTAAATCTTTTAGCCCCGTCAACGCGAATAAATTTTGAGTGGAGCAAGAACGGATTGGGATGCCAGGAGTGCGATTTCAACAGACACGGCGTAGAATGGTCGCTGGTAATTACAATCACATCAAATTTTAGATTCAGAATTTCAGGAATAAATCTATCCACTTCTTCAATCGCTTTCACTTTCTTCTCCAAGTTGCCATCTTCACCCGAAGAATCGGTTTTCTTGATGTGCAGATAGAAGAAATCGTATTTCCCAAAGTTTTCTTTAAGTGTCCTCAACTCATCCTCTATACTCTCTCCTGTGAGAAGAACCTCCATCCCTACCAGCCGAGCCAGTCCCTTATACATCGGGTAAGTAGCAATCGCTGCTGGAGAGAGGTTGAATAGTTCCCTCATCGAGGGAATCCGGGGAACCTTGGAAATCCCCCTCAGAAGTACCGTATTGGCTGGATGTTGACTTTTCAAAACCTCAGTTGCTTTGTTGATAAAACTATTTGCCACCTCCTCTGTTTTTTTAGCCTTACTAGAAAGCGCCCGGGCAGGATTTGCCTTCTCTCCATTTTTCTGAGGGTCAGCATCGCTCACAGGACCATTCAGGCCATCCCCTCGAAAAATAACCACAAAGCGGTGCTCCTTCCCCGGCCGGATAAAAACTTTCACCCCTTTTATCTTCTCTATCTTTTTCCCCAAAAGAGCACAAATTTCTCTATTCTTCTCCGTGGGAATTCTTCCTGCGCGGCGGTCCACAATTATTCCTCGATTATCCATGGTGGCGAAATTACCTCTGGCTGCCATATCCTTGTGAGTCAACTCTACACCTATGCCCAGCGCCTCCAGAACTCCTCGTCCAATAATATACTCTACAGGGTCATAGCCAAATAGTGCCAAATGGGAAGGGCCACTTCCCGGCGTAATTCCATACCCAATAGCGTCAGTTAAGCCACAAATCGAGCGAGAAGCAAGATTGTCCAGATTAGGAGTTTTAGCTCTCTCCATCTCTGTCTCTCCATCTTGTGGCAAACCGCCAACTCCATCCAGAACCAAAAGCAGAATCTTAGAATCTGTTTTAATAGAAATTTCCTTAACTATGCTCTCAGAAACCATTTCTATCTCCTTTCAAAATAATATCATCTATCATAAAACTCCTTCTGCAAGTTTCTTGCCCTCAACGCCTCGTTTCTTAACATACTGATTATAGATTTCAAAAGCCCTAACTGAATTCTTGCCCCCTTTTCTCGCTCAGCCTCTCTCCTAAGGAAGGTAAACACAGATTCTTCCTTCTGGAAATCCTGATAAATACCCATTCCCAATTTCTCTTCTGCCTTAAGAACTTTCAGAAGCTCGTTTTTGGCATCGGGATAAGGACGGATTCTTCCCCCCTCAATTGCTAAATTGTTAGCTCCCATCTGCCGATAACTTGCCGTTTCTTTCCCCAGAAGGGGAACTATTCCACCTTCAAAGAAGAGGGAGCGAGCGAGGTAGTTCCTTAAATTACCATACTCATATTCCAGCTTTTCCCATCCCTGGGGAACCGATTTCCAATCCGTTTTATCTATATCTTCCATAACTTCTTTTAGATTTTTGCTCATTTCTGCTAAATCTTTATCCTGGAGACTCTTGTCTGAAAATGGGAGGGTTTGCCTCTGTTCAAAAATAGACTTTAAGGTAGCAAAGGCTGTTTTACTCGTCTTCTTAGCCAACTTCTCAAATTGAGAATGAGGAGGATGGAGGAACTCTTCCAGACTCTTCCCCAGCGATTTATAAACAGCTGCTTTCTTCTTTCCTCCCTTCTCCAGAAGTTTCAATGTTTCTTTCTCCAATTCATCAATTGGTTCAGAAGAAAGGACAGTCAGAGTACCTCTATATGGCTTTACTATTCCCTTCCCACTGGGATGAACAAATAAGACCCTTACGGGATATTCTCCTCCCTCATCCACTTTCCAGCGGAAGGAGAATGTAACTTCCTTTCCCGGAGGTATACGCTTACTAACTTCTTTCTCTTCAGAGCCAATGGAAAAAACTGCTTTATATCCTACCATCTCCTCCTCATCCCACAGACGAGCTACTCCTTGCCCATCATTTTTCACCACCAGGGAAACCTCTACAATATCTCCTTCTGTGGGCGGACTGGGGGTCCAATTGTCTCTAACAATTATAAGTTTGGGCGGAGGCAATACCTTAACCGATTCCTCATCATTCCACAAAAGAGGTTCCATATCCTTTGCCACCACGTAGAAAGAAGAGAATTCCAGGAGATGCTCGCCTTCTTCAGCCTCCCAGGTGAGCTCAAAATCGCTTTCTTCTCCAGGCCCTATGTCACCATCAAATTTAACTTGCCTCTTTATCCCATCTACTGACAAGATTGCCTTATACCCTACCTCGCTCCCTTCATTCCAGGGGGTAATAGGATTTACTCCAATATTTTCTATTCTCGCTAAAATAGTGATAATGTCCCCACCTTGGGAATCAGCAGGCTTCCAGGAGAGAATAACGGGCACAAGATTTATCCCCGTATCGATAGTCAGTGGTAATTCAGCCTTAGTCAAAAATTCCCTTTCGTCAAACTCGTAGGAGGCCGAGACTTTCAAGTAGTGAGCCCCCCTTTCGGCCCTCCAGGCGAACTGTAAATCCTGAGATTTTCCCGGCAAAATGGTAGGTCCTTCCATAATCGAACCTTTACGTCTCCCGTCTACGTAGAGGGATAGACGGTACTTCTCGCAAGGAATATCACCCCTGTTTTCCAGATTTACTAAAATCTCCACCTCCTCTCCCATATATGGGGAGGGGGGAGAAAGAGAGAGTTCAATAAAGAGATCAGGCCTCGACTCGCCAATTCTGAGATCGAGAAAGACCTCTTTATCTTTCACTACTTCCAGTGCCTTCCCCCTGCCAGTGACTCTGGGTAAAATTTGGGGATAGACCAACCAATTTCCATCCTCAACTACCCACTCAATAGGCCCCAGGCTCACATTGTGTGCTTTTGGACCAATTCTGGGGATCTCTTTGAACTCGAGGAAGATAATTCTTTCTTTTTCTTCTGCCTCTTCTTCCTCTTCTTTTTCTTCTTCTTCTTCTTCTTCTTCGTCTTCTTCTTTAGCTTTCAACTGGAGTCTCACGATAAAATCGTCGGG